>CALKZN010000023.1 GCA_938002995.1 uncultured Arenicellaceae bacterium
CACAATTCGTAAGGAATTAAATGGCCGTGTGCCTTTGATTGGTTTCACTGGAAGTCCATGGACATTGGCGACATATATGGTAGAAGGTCAAGGTACCAAGGAGTTTGCTCATATCCGAGGCTTGATGTTTGCATCTCCAAAAGGCATGCATCAAATTTTATCAGTGGTTACCAAGTCAGTGATTGAATATTTAAAAGCACAGGTTGCAGCGGGTGCGCAATCGTTGATGGTATTTGATACCTGGGGCGGTATTTTATCAACAAAACAGTATTCTGAGTTTTCATTAGCATATATGCAGGAAATTGTTACTGCTTTAAAAAGTGATGAAAATACCAAAGATGTTCCACTAGTCTTATTCACCAAAGGCGGTGGTCAGTGGTTGGAAATGATTGCTGATACGGGCTGCGATGGTATTGGTTTGGATTTCAC
Organism: uncultured Arenicellaceae bacterium; assembly: GCA_938002995.1. Taxonomy (GTDB): domain Bacteria; phylum Pseudomonadota; class Gammaproteobacteria; order Arenicellales; family Arenicellaceae; genus CALKZN01. The sequence continues at coordinate 430 of CALKZN010000023.1, forward strand.
TGTTGATATGGCCGATGCTAAAAAGCGTGTCGGAGATCGAGTTGCTTTGCAGGGTAATATGGATCCAGTGATCATGAATACAAATGCTGATGTTGTTGCGACACAAGCAAAAAAAGTCTTAGATGACTATGGGCACCGTAAAGATGGTCAAGGCCATGTATTCAACCTTGGACATGGCATTCAACCGCATGCTGACCCGGAACATATGCATGTATTAGTTGAAGCTGTGAGAAGTCACAGTCAACAATATCATTCGTCCTAAAGGATAGAGACAGGAGCGCGATTTTTATGATGAGCATCAGTCAAATTAGCGCGCAAGTCTTGGTAGGCAGTTCTCCAAAGGATGTTGGTGATGTTCGTGAGTTACACGAAAAATATGCAATTAATAACGTCTTAAGCTTGCAAACTGATGCTGATTTACGTGTGCGAGGCATCAATATTGAGCTTTTAGAAAAGCATTATCAAAGCAGAGAAATAAGCTTTGCACGATTTGCTATTGATGATGTTGATGCACAAGATATGGCGAATAAGATTATTCACCCAATTAAGCATTTGGGAAATTTAGTTCAGCAAGGCAAAAAAATATACGTCCACTGTAATGCAGGTATTTGTCGTGCAACGTCAACAGTATTGGGGTACCTATATCTTTATGAGGGTATGGATTTAACAGAAGGTTTGAATTTTATTCGTGCAAAAAGACCTATTGCTAACCCTTATATTTCGGCAGTATGTGAAGCCCTTGAGCAAGTCGAATAAAATCATTAAGATATTGGTTTAATAATAACAACACTTAACAGGATGTCATATGAAGAAAACGACCGCTATTCATTCAATTTTTGCTATAGGTGTTTCCACACTATTTACAGTTTCTGTTCAAGCTTCATCTACTTTTGAACAAAAACTAGATCACAGTGTTTTAGGTAATACTCTTACACAGTCGTTTAGTGATGGTTCGACAGAGCTAGAAATAAAGCAAGGAAGCCATCGTTTTATAGGTGAAAAATCCGGTGGTAAAAGCATTTCAAGTTTTCGGTATAGCCAAAATATTGCTGGTGATGGCCTTCATTTGGGTTTTAGTCAAAGCCAGTCTGAACAATATGCAACACTCGGTTATACGCTTGGCAGATTTACCTTTTCGGCTATTCGCGGTGAATCACAATCATTTCTAAGAGACGCAGGCAGCTTCCAAGGGATAGACAGATTTAGTTTTCACGGAGGTGTCGATTTTGGTTTCGATTTTTTTGGAGCAGGTCTTGATGCAAAAATTAATGATAAGTTGCATGCGCAAATTGGTTTTGCTCGATTAGATTCAAATTTCTCTGGTCTTGAAAGTCGAGGAGTACAATATTTTGAACTTTCTTCGAGCTCTGAATTCAAAGGTTTTTCTGGTTTGTATGGCCGCTTGAACTTTTTTGAACGTGGTGGTGACAGTATTGGTCAAGGTTTGGAAGCAGGTTTTTCGAGTGATCGCGCAGCATACATGTTACAAGCCTTAGCCGTTAACGGTAATAAACGGCTATTTCGTTTTCGTTCACAATATGCTGTTAATGACGCAACGAGTCTAGTTTTTGATGTTTCACAAACGACAGATCCATTGAACTTTGATGAATCACGTTATTCTTCGTTGATTTCAATTCAGCATTTTATTGGTAAAAAGCCAAAAACCTATTACAGCTTGAAGGAGGAAAATCCTAAAGCGGGTAAAAAGAAAAAATCTGGTATTCATCGCCCAATCTTGATTGGTGCTGGTGTTGTTGCTGTTGCAGCAATTGCTTCATCAGGGAGCGATTCAAATGATTCTGACCAACGCAGTCAAACAGAAAGAGAGGCGGCATTTTTGGTATTGAATGGTATTAATCCAACATCGGTCCGTGAAAATCGAGAATATGGTGGCTGGGTTTATCGTAATCAAAATGGTACTTATGGATCATCTAGTCCTGTACGCGGGCAGGCTGCAAGTGTCACACTACCAAGCCCAAGTTCATCAACACCTTCCGGTTCAAGAATTACAGCGTCATACCATACGCATGCGGGGTTTGATCCACGTTTTGATAATGAAAACTTTTCACCGCAAGATTTGCGTAGTGATAATGCCTTGGGAATAGGTGGTTATTTGGCGACACCAGGTGGTACTTTTCAATATCATTTTGGAAGTAATATTCAAGTGTTAGGCACTGTGGCAACTCAATAAGTATGTTTCAGTGGCGCAAATTGCTTGTTTGTCTTTCATCTGTCTTAGTGACAAGTGCAATGGCAAGTAATAAAGCAAATGATCTTAAGCTTGATGCTTTTATCAGTGGACTTGATGCTAAGTGTGCTTATACGGATGGTTATCAATGTCATCAATCAGATCCTTCATTTTATAGTCAACAGTCGCAACAAGCACTTGTGCCAGCAGCTTACTTATCTGCGTGGGCAGTGACTTCTGCAGCCTTTGCTGAGTTGTCAGATTTAACCGAAGCACAAAAAGACTTAAGGCATTATAAAATTGGATTTGCTGAACAGGATGATCAGATAGTCGTTTTGTTTTCAGCGATATTTTTACCTTACTTAGAGGGTGATAAAGCTGAAGGTGTTTCGACTGGAGTGTTTGGCCAATCAATCAAATTTTGGGTGGATAAAGAGACAATGGCAATTACCAAAAAGCTTTATTTAAAATAATGTAAGCGCTCTATCTCAAATAAACCTATGTGCTATTTATATAATTATTGATCTAAGGACTCCCAACGCTCATAGGATAGATCAAGTTCTGTTTGCCATGAATTCAACTCTTCACTATGTTGAGTGAGTATTTTAGTTTCTTGTTTGAAATAATCTGGTGAGTTCATTTCTTCAGATCGAGCTTGAATTTGATTTTCTAAGGTTTCAATTTTTTTTGGTAAGGCGTCGAGTTCTTGCTGTTCTTTATAGCTTAGTTTCCTTTTTTCTTTGACAGCTTCAACCGCTATGGTGGAAGTTTTTTTGTTATCGCTATTATTCTTAGCTGCTTGTTTGTTGGTTTTAATGGTTGAGTCACGTTGTCTTAACCAATCTTCATAGCCGCCAATGTATTCATTGATGATGCCAGGATTTTCAGAATTGCCTTCAAAGACAATAGTGCTGCCGACGACATTATTTAAAAATACTCGGTCATGGCTCACTAGTAATAAGGTACCTTTATATTCAACAAGTAGATTTTCTAATAATTCCAATGTTTCCATATCTAAGTCATTAGTTGGCTCATCGAGAATTAGGAGGTTGAAAGGCTTGGTAAATAGTTTTGCTAACAGCAGGCGATTACGTTCTCCTCCCGATAATGCAGTGACAGGACCGCGAGCTTTTGCTGGAGAGAATAGAAACTCTTGCACATAACTCATGATATGTCGTTCTGCGCCATTAATAGTAATTTGATCGCGGCCACCAGAGATATTATCTAAGACGCTGAGTTTTTCATCGATATCACTTCTCAGTTGATCAAGATAAGCGATTTCTAGGTTTGTTCCCAATTTAACAGTGCCGCTGTCTGCTTGAAGTTGTCCTGTGATGATTTTAATTAATGTCGATTTGCCACAGCCGTTGGCGCCGATGATGCCCACTTTATCGCCGCGAATGATATTGCAAGAAAAATCATTGATGATAGTTCGATTACCATATTGCTGGATAATATTGCGTAATTCGATTACACGTTTTCCAGAGTTTGATTGTTCATGTAGTTTAAATGTGGCGGTACCTTGTTTGTCTCGCCTTGCTTGTCTTTGCATTCTTAAGTCTTTGAGTGCCCGAACTCTACCTTCATTGCGAGTTCTACGCGCCTTGATACCTTGCCTGATCCAAGCCTCTTCTTGAGCAAGTTTTTTGTCAAATAAAGCATTATGACGTTCTTGTTCTTCAAGAGCTTTTTCTTTTTTGATAAGAAATTGGTCAAAATTGCCTTCCCAACTTACTAGTTGTCCACGATCAATATCAATAATGCGAGAGCAAAGTTTGTTTAAAAAAGCCCTATCATGCGAAACAATCACTAAGGCAATATTGGCATTTTTTAGAAACTGTTCTAGCCATTCTATGGTTTCAATATCTAAGTGGTTTGTCGGTTCGTCGAGTAATAATAATTCTGGGTTGTTGACCAATGCTTTAGCCAGTAGTACACGACGTTTCATGCCGCCAGACAAGCTATCAAATGAAGCATTAGGATCCAACTCAAATCGCGAAACTAATGTTTGAGCAGCGTTGATATCACCCCACAGTTCATGCTCAGTCATAGCCATTTGAGTTTCTTCAGAAGATCCTCCATTAGCTTCTTGGCGAAAATAATCCGCTAAAATATTCCCATGTGTATCATGGCCACTAGCAATGACTGTCGTAATAGAATCATGTAAGTCGTGAGGAATAGATTGAATCAGTTGGCTGATTTTTAAGCCACCTTTTAAACGTACCTCGCCATCGTCTGGCAGGTGCTGACCCATGAGTAGTTTTAGAAGGGTTGATTTCCCCGTACCATTGCGTCCAACAAGGCCAATAGTTTCTAATGGATTGATGACTAAGTTAGCTTTTTCGATCAGCAAAGGACCGCCAACACTGAATGATAAGTTTTTGATTTGAATAAGAGGTGTCATCGGACCAAGACTTGTGAGCAGAAACGTTTTATTATTAGCACTCCTTGTACGATAATGACTATTCTAGTCTGTATCGATTGAGTACCTTAGAAAGCCAGTATTATACGGTATTCTGACAGAATGACTTTGCAGCAATTGACGTGTTTTTGAAAAAATGATTATCCATAAAATTCCACTACGAAATTCATTACGTAATTTCATTTACTTACTTGCTGATGAAGAGTCCAAAGACGCATTAGCTATTGATCCCTTAGCGTTTGATAAATGTTTGGATACCGCAAGCGAATACGGATATAACATTACCCAAGTGCTCAATACGCATCATCATCATGATCATATTGGTGGTAATGCTAAAGTCATTGCGGCTACAGGGGCAAGGTTGTTAGCGCATAAAAATGCCAAAATTCCAAATGTCGATCAAGGCTTGTCAGTTGGCGATACTGTCCATGTTGGCAAGTACGAGTTACAAGTTCTAGATACTCCGGGACACACAATGAGTCATGTGTGTTTATTTTATCCAGGCAATGACCAAGATGACTCTGAAGCAGGTGAACCGGCACTATTTTCGGGAGATGTATTATTTAACGCAGGCGTTGGCAACTGTTTTAATGGTGGTCACCCTGAAGCAATGTATGACACGGTAGTTGATATTTTTGAAAAACTGCCGGAATCTACACGATTATTTCCAGGGCATGATTACATAGAAAATAATCTGCGATTTACGTTGGATCGTGAACCTGAAAATCGTTGGGCAGATGAATTTTTGAAAGCCTTTTCCGCAGGCTTGGATGCAGAGTCATATGTGACTACTTTAAAGTTAGAAAGGTTTTTGAATGTATTTACACGTTTGAGTAGTGTCGAGGTTCGAGAACGTTTGAATGAGAAAGGCATTACTTGTAATGATGATAAGTCTACCTTTTTAGCTTTAAGAGAATTACGTAATCAATGGTAGATATTGAAAAAAACTCTCAACTTTCTGGGGCCTTACGATGTTTAATCGTCGCTCCGTCTTGGGTGGGTGATATGGTGATGGCGCAATCTCTATTTAAAGCGCTCAAACAACAAAACGCCGAGCTACAAATTGATGTGTTAGCCCCAGCATGGTGCGCAGCATTGACAGACTATATGCCAGAAGTAGATCAGTTGATTGAAACGCCTTTTTCTCATGGGGTGCTAGGTTTTAGTGAGCGCAGGAAATTAGCGAAACAACTAAGAGGTCAATATGATATTGCTTATGTATTACCGAATAGTTTTAAATCTGCCTTAGTGCCTTGGATGGCTAAAATACCGGTTAGAGTTGGTTTTGTTGGAGAGAAACGATACGGTTTATTAAATCGACGCTATAAGCTAGATAAACAAACACTGCCATTAATGATTCAACGTTTTGTTGCTTTGGCATATCCTCAAGGTTATTCTGGATTAGAGAAAACAGATCTGCCACTTCCGCGTTTAGATATAGAACAAAAGGCGCTAACAACAGTGATGAACAGCTGTTCATTGCAAAATCAAAAAGATCAAAATATTTTGATTCTATGCCCTGGGGCAGAATTCGGTGCGGCAAAGCAATGGCCAACTGATCATTATGCTGCAGTGGCACGCTATTATTTAGATCAAGATTGGCAAGTTTGGCTATTTGGCTCGCAGAAAGACGAGGTGGTTTGCAATGAAATTAATGCTTCGGCATTCAATGGGTGTATTAATTTAGCGGGCAAAACTAGTTTGTCAGAAGCCATTGTCCTTATGTCAGCGGCAGACCTAGTTGTCAGCAATGATTCTGGTCTGATGCATATAGCCGCCGCTTTACATAAACCCTTGGTCGCTGTTTATGGGTCGACAGACCCCGGCTTTACTCCGCCCTTGAATGAAAACGCTAAAATTGAACGCTTAAACTTGGATTGTAGTCCTTGTTTTAAGCGTGAATGCCCTTTGGGACATTTGGATTGTCTAGTAAAACTTTCTCCAAGCAAAGTATTGTCTACGACAGAAGCATTGCTTGCAGTGAGATAATTTTCATGCGAGTTCTAGTAATCAAATTGACGTCGATGGGAGATGTTATTCACTCACTCCCTGCATTAACAGACGCACAAAAAGCTATTCCAAATATTAGCTTCGATTTTGTCGTGGAAGAATCTTTTCAAGAAATTCCCAATTGGCATTCCAGTATAAATCGAGTTATTCCTGTAGCAACAAGACGTTGGAGGAAAAGTTTAATTGCCTCTAGAAGACAAATAAGCACAGCGGTTAAAAATCTGCGTGGACAGCAATATGACGCTATCATTGATGCGCAAGGCTTACTAAAAAGTGCATTTATTGGTTCTCTGGCAAAGGGTCCTCGCCACGGTTATTGCGCTAAATCTATTCGTGAACCATTGGCGACTAGATTGTATCAACATACTCATCATATCGATCAATCGTTACATGCAATTGATCGTATAAGACGTCTTTTTGCGCTATCACTTGGGTATGACGAATCCCTAAGGGATGTTTCGACAGTACTAAATTATGGTTTGTCTTTGAAAAAAATTCCTTTGAATACTGATTTTTTAGTACATGATGAAACTCCTTATGTGCTTTTTTTGCATGGGACTACATGGCATTCTAAAGAGTGGCCGATTGATAATTGGTGTGCTTTAGCTGAAAAATTATCTGCCTCTCATCGGGTATTGCTGCCTTGGGGTAATGATATTGAGTATCGTCGAGCATTGAAAATTGCAGAAAGTCTTTCTGATGTTAAGGGAAGTCATGGCGCTCTGGTTTTGCCAAAACTTAATCTGTCGTCATTGGCTCATTTGATTGGTAATGCTGCTGCTATAGTAGCGGTTGATACTGGTTTGGGGCATTTATCTGCAGCATTAGGTAAGCCTACTTTGTCCATTTATGGACCAACTGACACGCAGTTAATTGGCACATTGGGCGAAAACCAACAACACCTTTGTGCCACTGATACGCCAAATTGGCGCGGAATCAAAAAAAATGAGTCCTTTGATTATGATAAAATATCTGTTGATATTGTTTATGATCGCTTACAGAAGATAGGCTTATAAATAGTCTTTTTGTTGAGGAAAAACACACAATGAGTCATATTTTAGTTACCGGTGGAGCAGGCTATATTGGGTCGCATACCTCAAGACATCTGTTGGCTGCTGGTTATGAAATAGTTGTATTGGATAATTTATATTCAGGACATCGCTGGGCAGTACCTGAAGAAGCAATTTTTGTCGAAGGAAATGCTGGTTCCGCTAAAACAGTAAATCAAATATTTAACACCTATGATATCGCTGCAATCGTCCATTTTGCAGGGCATATTGTTGTGCCAGAGTCGGTTGAAAATCCACTTAAGTACTATGAAAATAATTGTACTGTTACTCAAACTTTAGCAACAGTGGCTGCTGAAAATGGCATTGGACATATGATTTTTTCATCAAGTGCTGCGGTTTATGGCGAACCAAAAGAACTACCAGTGACTGAGGCAACAGTAACAAGTCCTATATCTCCTTATGGAAGGACAAAACTTATCTCTGAATGGATGTTAGAGGATCTTAGTAATGCTAATGAATCTTTTAACTATGTTGCGCTTCGGTATTTCAATGTAGCGGGTGCTGCGCTGGATGGGACTGTGGGTCAATCAACCCCTGAAGCGACTCATTTAATTAAAGTTGCCTGTGAATTGGCAACAGGTCAGAGAGAGCAAATTTCTTTGTTTGGAACTGATTACCCAACTCAAGACGGTTCTTGTATCCGGGATTATATTCATATTGAAGATCTTGCAGCTGCTCATGTTTCAGCACTGCGTTATTTGCAGTCTGGTGGTAAAAGTAATGTCTTTAATTGTGGTTATGGTCAAGGCTTTAGTGTTAAAGAAGTGATCGACTGTGTTGCGAAGATTAGTGATAAATCTTTAAATGTTAATGTCACGGGCCGTCGCGCTGGTGACCCAGCTGAGTTGACGGCAAATAATGAAAAAATCTTAGCAACCTTGGATTGGAAGCCACAACATAATGACATTGAATTGATATGCCAAACTGCTTTGGACTGGGAACGCCACTTAGTCGCAAAACGAAAGGTTGCTTGAGTTGAGCATGTGGCTATGAAATTTGCCTTTTGTTTATACAAACACTTCCCTTACAGTGGTTTATCAAGAGATATGCTGCGCATACTCAATGAATGTGCTGATAGAGGCCATGAGATTGTTGTTTTTACAGGGAGTTGGGAAGGACCAAAGCCGGAAAATGCTAAAGTAGTTATTATTCCGCATTTTGGTTTAAGTAATCACACTCGCGCTGCAGCATTTCATCGAAAACTTTTTTTACAATTAGGACGATACAACTTCGATGCTTTAATTGGTTTTAATAAAATTCCTTTTATGGATATTTACTTTTGTGGAGACTACTGTTTTGTAGGTAGGGCTATGCAAAAGTATTCATGGCTGTATCGCAAAACACCACGATTTTTGTTTTTTCGTAACTTTGAAAATAGTGTATTTTCATCCATAAGTAAGACAAAAATTTTGTCACTTTCCGAGCGTGAAAAATCAATTTATCAAGAATATTATTTAACTCAAGATCGACGTTTTTATGACATTCCGCCTACATTGGATAGCTATCGTCGAGAGATATGGAAAAACTTACCAGATCGGCAAGTGATTCGAGAACGTTTGGGTGTCAATGCTGACCAACATCTTTTGCTATTAGTAGGATCAGGTTTTAAAACAAAAGGTTTAGATAGAGCGATAAAAGCAGTGGCATCACTGCCAGAAAATTTACGCCATAAGACAACTTTTTTTGTTGTTGGGCAAGATAAAGAAGACGGCTTTAGAGAGTTAACTGAAAAATTAGACATTGCCTCTCAAGTTGAATTTTTAGGTGGCCGTGATGATGTTCCTGAATTGATGAAGGCGGCTGACTTGCTAGTTCATCCGGCTTATGCAGAAACTGCGGGAACAGTGCTTCTAGAGGCAATTACGTATGGTCTTCCAGTACTTGCTACCAAGGTTTGCGGGTATGCGCATCATATTGGTAAAGCAAAAGCCGGAATGGTATTAAGATCTCCTTTTATACAAGAAGAGCTCGATGAGAAATTAGCTGAAATGCTAGTGTCTGATAAGCGAGAGAAATGGCAGAAAAATGGACTCTTATATGGGGATAATGATGACCTTTATAAGATGCCGCAATGTGTTGCTGGAATTATAGAAAGTGAAGCAGATAAACGCTCATTACAAAGTAATAGCGATCTCTTAAATCATGCTTCAGGTGATTTTTACTTGCGTCAATATTTTGCAGATTCTTTACAAGCCGATGCCCAATTCTCTGATCTTATGTCTATTGACGGTGAAGTGTATCGAGAAGCGCCTGGCAGAAGAACTGTAAAATTTGAACGTAAAAGTAAGGCTTACTTCATAAAGACGCATACTGGCGTTGGTTGGCAAGAAATTCTCAAGAACTTATTATATTTACGAGCACCAGTTGTTGGTGCATTGAATGAGTGGCATGGCGTTCATCGTTTAACTGATTTAGAAATTGATACCATGACTGTTGTGGGCTACGGTATTCGCGGAAAAAACCCTGCGAAACGCCGATCCTTTATTGTTACTGAGGCTTTGCCGACATCCATAAGCCTAGAAGACTATACACAGTCGTGGAAGACACATCCTCCCAAAAATTCTGAACAGATTCGATTTAAACGCAAGGTGATTAAGAAAATTGCTGAGATAACTCGAACAATGCATGAAAATGGTGCGAATCATCGAGACTATTATTTATGCCATTTTTTACTGGATTTGCCGGGCGGTGATTATGACAAGATGCGTTTATTTTTGATTGATTTACACCGCATGCAATTACGTCGCAAAACACCAACACGCTGGAAAGTGAAAGACGTGGCAGGCTTGTACTTTTCAAGTTTAGATATTGGTTTAACGCAGCGTGATTTATATCGTTTTATGGTGGCTTATCGAGGCAAGCCTATGAAAGAAACTATGGCAGAGCATAAGTTTTGGAAGGCAGTATTAAAACGAGGCATGTCCTTATATCGCTCTGAGCAATCAAATAAAGCTAAATTGGCCAGAAATATCGTCAGAACATAAGGATTATATGATGACATGGTCTAATAAGTTTGCCGATGATATCAGCAAGGATTTTGCTGAAGCACTATCACAACCAGAAGCATTGATTGCGCAAGGAGAGCTTATTAAAGATGACAAATCGACTACAGTGGTGCGTTTTGAATGGCAGGGGGAGCAGTATATTCTTAAACGCTTTAATGCTAGAAGTTTAGGGCATTCAATTAAACGTGCTTTAAGGCAAACCCGAGCTAGTGTTTGTTGGCATATGTCGAAGGTGTTTTCCGCAGCAGATATAAATGTGGCTCAACCAATCGCAATGCTGGAAAAAAGACTAGGTTTTTTCAAAGGCACTTCCTATTTTGTTTCCACACAAGTGGAAGGCGACGAATTATTGAACTGGTTGCCACAACAGTCTGAGCAAATACAGAGCGAAGTAAAACAAGAAATTCGTAAATTATTTACAAATTTTGCGAAAAATCAATTAACACATGGTGATATGAAAGCAACAAATTTGTTATGGTCACATAAGCAAATTGTTGTGATTGATTTAGACACAGCCACGCAACACAAAACATCACTCTTATTTGTCCGATCACATGCGCGAGATAAACGTAGATTTTGTCGTAATGGTAAATTATTTGCGGAAATGTTGGCCATAACGAAAAAAAATATGTCTGTATAAGCGGCATTCACTGAACGTTTTATCATGTATATCCACGAGAAAATATTTTCAAAATCTGCGGCTTTATGGTCAGATCAACCAGGCACGCAAAACGCAATACAAAATCGTTTGGGATGGCTGGATGCGCCTGAATTTTCACGTAAACATATCGCTGAGCTAGAACGTTTTAAGCAGAAAGTATTAGCTTCAGACTGCAAGCAAGTTGTATTGCTAGGTATGGGAGGATCTAGTTTAGCCCCAGAAGTGTTTAATCGATTTTCTGATTACCTGCCTGAGGAGCAGCAAACAAGGTTGGAATTGATCGTGTTGGATGGCACATGTCCTGCACAGATTAAAAAGGTGCGTGCACAGATTGATATCAGTAAAACGTTGTTTATTGTTGCTAGTAAATCAGGAGGAACAGTAGAAACACGATTTTTATTTGATTATTTTTTTGGTCAAGTAGCGCAAGATAACGCTCAACCAGGCAATCGATTTATTGCGATTACAGACCCTGGGTCAGCCTTAGATAAACTTGCTAAGCAAGAACAGTTCTTCTCTTGTTTCATTAACCCTGCGGATATTGGTGGAAGATACTCCGCATTAAGTTTTTTTGGTTTAGTTCCAGCTATTTTGCTCGGTTGGGATATTAAAAAATTACTTGATCGTGCGGATCAAGCCATTCAAGTAAATAAAAGTGTTAAGGGCTTGGGAGTACAGCTTGGTGAGTGGTTATTTAAGGATTATAAGAAACCGACAGATATTCTTTACTTTAGATACGAAGGTGTTGAGCTAACCGCACTATTTATGTGGATTGAGCAGTTAGTTGCAGAATCATTGGGCAAGCGTGCTGAGGGTTTATTTTTAGCGCCAGCTAAAAGTTGTCATGTTGAGTTGTCTGAAAATGCGAAGTGCTTAAACATCAATATGCATTCTACTCAAATATCAAGTTTCAGCGATGCAAAAATTGCCACTGTATGTATGGAAGATGAATATGATATTGCCGCGCAGTTTTTTCATTGGGAATTTGCAACAGCCATTGCTGCTGCTCATATAGGCATTAATCCTTTTGATGAACCAAATGTTGCCGAGGCAAAACAAAAAACGTCTGAGTTGCTATCTCAAGCTAATTCGATTGAACTTCCTGAATCTAATGGTTCAATCGAAAAGCTCATACCATTATTGGGTGCAAGTGAATATTTAGCATTGCTGGTTTATGCGCAAGACTGTCCAGAGAATGTACAAGAAATAGATCGGATAAAAACGGCGATAGAGAAAAATATTGATATCCCCGTGACAATAAACTTTGGACCTCGATATTTACATTCCGTTGGTCAATTGCATAAAGGCGGCAAGCAGCATGGCGCTTTTTTGTTGTTGTTAGACAAGCCTCATGAAAGTATTCAAATTCCTGGGCAAGCGTTTGGCTTTGATAAACTTTTTTGTGCGCAAGCGCTAGGCGACTTTCAAATATTAAAGGAAAAAGGTTTGCCTATTGAGTTTCTTGCTATTAACAGTCTAAGTGAAATTGATATTTAGTCACGATGTTAAAAGCAATTAACAGGTTTAACATTCAATCTCTAAAAACGTCATGATTTCGTCCTGCCGTACCATAGCGTCTTTATAGCCAAGATCAATTAAACGTTTACAAAATATCTTGTTGAACATGAGATAACTGACAAATTTACGACTACCACCTTTGTTAATACCTAATAATTTCAAGGCCCAACGAAAGGTCATTGGCAATGTTTCAAAAAGCTCTTCAGCAATTTCAGCCAAATCTTCTGAAGGGGAAATGATCAGGTGTTCGATACGACTGAATTTACGATGTTTGGCAGGAACCCTATCTGTTATGTCGTTAATGCGGCGTAATCTCTCTAGGTCGGAATCTAAACTGTTTAAAAATAATGTATCCATCATAAAGCCTGCAATTCTGGCCATACTTGGATATGCAGCTGTTTCTGCGATTTCAGTGTGCCCATTCACATCCCGTTTTCGTACGCCAATGATAAAGATTTTTTTTGCTCGCAAGTGAACTAAGGAGCTTAAAGGGCTTGTTTGACGCATACTGCCATCGCCATAGTACTCACCATTGATTTTTACTGGCGGGAATAGCACGGGAATAGCAGAAGAAGCCATCAACATATCTAAGGAAATTTTTTGTTCAATACCTGCACGATAAGCACGTTGCCATTCTTCGATTTTATGTTCAGATTCAAAGAAGGTGATTGACTCACCGCTTGTATAACTACTGGCGTTCAAGCTAAGCGCAGCTAATTTGCCAGAGTTGATTTGCCGTGTGATTCCATCAAAATCAATGTGCTCATCAAGCAGTTCACGTAAAGGCGAGTTATCTAGCATTGATGGAGGAGTAATGCCTCCAATACCAAAAGGTAAGATTCGCGAGCTAAACCATTTAAGAATCCGACCTAAAAGACATTTTGCATCAGACTTGAATACATGGTGAAGTTCAAAGTTTGCCCAGACATCATGAATGCGAGAGACTGATTCTTTAAATGTACCTTCGTGGGCTGCTAAGGCCACGGCATTGATAGAGCCAGCAGATGTTCCGGCAATAATGTGAAACGGGTTATCCTTTTGATTGGGACAAAGCTCGCTAATGGCTTTTAATACGCCCACTTGATAAGCTGCACGAGCACCGCCGCCACTGAGTAGTAAGCCTGTTTTATCAGCTGATTTATTGCGTTTTCCAAACATATATTAAGTTAGACCCATTACATGAAAGAAACCTGTCAGCCGATTAATGGCACGTCTTTTGTCATTTTGGTGCGTCGCATATAACGTTGACGATTTTTAGTTACAGGGACTTGATCCGTTGACTCAGTCGACTGAGGCGGTTGAGTAGCTTGTGCTGTTTGATTTTCGCTTTTATTACTAGCTTGTTTATCTTGATTTTTTGTTTTTCTGCCAGGTGTTTTTCTAGCAGGCGCTTTACGATCAGACGTTTTTCGATCAGGTTTAGAGTTTCCTGATTTAGCACGACGAGGCTGAGGAGCTGGTTTTTTTAAGTCGGCTACCAGTTTGTCGCTATAAGCTTTGTGAATAGGAATTTTGCTGTCTATATAGGATTCAATATCCATTATATTCATGCCGTAAGTTTCGCAAACCAAGCTGATCGCTTTACCACTTGCTCCAGCTCGCGCAGTTCGGCCTATCCGATGAACATAATCTTCAGCATCATTGGGTAAGTCAAAATTGATGACAGTATCAACGGCATCAATATGCAAACCTCGAGCAGCAACATCCGTTGCGACTAAAGTCGTGATTTTTCCTTCTTTAAATTCTTTTAATAAGCGTTCGCGTTTTTTCTGTGGCACATCGCCTGATAATAAACCGCTTTGAAACTCATTGATTTCAAGCCAGGCTTGGATTTTTTCACCTTGATGTTTGGTGTTGATGAAAATGATCGCTTTAGCATCAGAGTTCTCTCTTAATAAGCCTAAGGTCAATGGGATCTTATCTTCATTGGCTGGCATATAAGCTGTTTGTTCAACTTTGTCAGCGGTTACTTGCTCGGATTCAACAACGATTGTCTCAGGTGAGTTCATGTGCTCATATGCCAATTCTTTGACGCGTTCAGACATTGTCGCAGAAAATAGTAAGCTTTGACGTTGCTTTGGCTCTGGCATAGCGCGGAGTAAATAACGAATATCAGCAATAAAGCCCATATCAAACATGCGGTCAGCTTCATCCATGACTAATACTTCTAGTTCATTTAAGCTGAAAACACCTTGCTTGAAATAGTCAATGATTCTCCCAGGAGTGCCAATCAATATGTCGCAACCTTTCTCAATAGAGGTTCGTTGCTTTTCATAATCGGTTCCGCCATATGCCAATGATATTTTATACCCTAATTTTTTATTCAAAGGTTTCGCATCATCAAAAATTTGTTTTGCTAACTCTCTAGTTGGCGCAATCATTAGAGAGCGAATTACCGTTTTAGCTGGCTTGGATTTTTTCGGTGGTTCTTTCTTTTTTTGTTCAGAATTTTCTTCTACGGAATCTTTGTCTTCAGAATCTTCTTCTACTTTCTCTTGCTCTGAACTTTCCTTGACGGATTGTTCAGATTTTTTGAGATCTTTTTTAGTGAGTGCCTCAAATGTTGCAATTAAAAATGCGGCAGTTTTACCGGTGCCTGTTTGCGCTTGACCTGATACATCTTTTCCAGTCAGTGCTATTGGTAAAGCGAGAGCCTGGATTGGCGTGCAAAATTTATATCCAGCCTCTTGAATTCCAAGCTGTAAATCCGCAGATAGGGGTAATGACGCGTATTGAGTGTCACTCAAATGATAATCGGGCATATGGTTTTATGGTTTGATTTTGGTACAAATTTTTGAAGAAGATGATTATACTACTAAACCACGAAACTTGCTTTACAGGTTGATGTTTATAAAAATCCTCATATTAGCAAGTAATTTTTTAGATACAGCTCAGGTTTTATATTATGGCGAATACAACAATAGCAGTGACTGACGACAGTTTTGAGGCAGAAGTATTAAATTCAGAAGTGCCGGTTTTATTAGATTTTTGGGCAGAATGGTGCGGTCCATGCAAAATGATTGGTCCAATTTTAGAAGAATTAGCGACTGAACTTGGCGATAGTGTCAAAATTGCAAAAATTAATATTGATGAAAATCAAGCGACACCTCCTAAATATGGTATTCGTAGTATTCCAACTTTACTGTTGTTTAAAGATGGCGAAATTGTCGGTCAACAAGTTGGTGCGATAGCTAAGTCGCAGTTACAAGCTTTCATTCAAGAGAACACATAAGTAAGTTTTTTGAAAGCACGACTTAAAATAATTTAACAAAATTTATGCAGTGACATGCTAGTACTTGTCACTGCATCATGGTAATTTACAATTATCGAACGAATACGTTTGTTTTAAGTCCTTTAATAGGCTGTATAAACAAAGTTTAAAGTCGGCATAACGCGCATTATTAATTAATGAAAGCAACAATCAAAATGCCGAAAATAATGGAATCCCTATAATTGCTGTTTCTAGCATCATTCAATCACGCAAAACAAACAATAACTTGGGATATTCAATAGTATTAATCATGCTTTATTAAGCATTAGAAAATTTCCAAAAAACCTTACCAACTAACTCTTACCTAAAACTATATTTCAAAGCTGAAGTTTTTCTGCAATTGTGATCCATAAGTATTAATGGTGATCCTTATTTCATTAAATATCAGAATATAATCCTAGAACTCTTATGCCAATCTCCCTATCTGAACTAAAAAGAAAGAATCCCACCGAACTTGCTGAATTTGCCCGCTCTCTTGAGCTTGATGGTTTAGGTCGTTTACGTAAACAAGACCAAATTTTCACTATTTTGAAAGCCTATGCCAAACAAGGTGAAGATATTCACGGTGAAGGTGTCGTTGAAATTTTGCAAGATGGCTTTGGTTTTTTACGTTCTGCAGAAAGTTCTTATTTAGCTGGTCCGGATGATATTTATGTTTCGCCAAGTCAAATACGTCGTTTTAACTTACGTACGGGCGACACAGTTACTGGCCTGGTCAGACCGCCAAAAGATTCTGAACGTTATTTTGCACTATTAAAAGTCAGCACGATCAACGGACAACCACCGGAAGAAGCAAAAAACAAAATTTTATTTGAAAATCTTACGCCATTGCATCCAAATAAACGCATGCGTTTGGAGTTGGAAAATGGCACTTCTGAAGATTTGACAGGTCGAATGATTGATTTGATTGCGCCACTTGGTCGTGGTCAACGAGGACTGATCGTTTCATCCCCCAAAAGTGGTAAAACGGTTATGTTGCAGCAAATCGCAACAGCAATCACGACCAATAACCCTGATGTTGAATTGATGGTTTTGCTGATTGATGAACGCCCGGAAGAAGTCACGGAAATGCAACGTTCTGTACGTGGCGAAGTGATATCTTCAACCTTTGATGAGCCTGCATCGCGTCACGTCCAAGTGGCTGAAATGGTGATTGAAAAAGCCAAACGTTTAGTCGAACACAAAAAAGATGTTGTCATTTTGCTCGACTCTATTACACGTCTTGCTCGAGCATATAATACGGTTGCGCCTGCCTCAGGTAAGGTTTTGACTGGTGGTGTTGATGCTAATGCTCTTCAACGCCCTAAGCGTTTCTTTGGTGCGGCTCGAAATATTGAAGAAGGCGGTAGCCTGACAATTCTTGCGACAGCCTTGATTGATACTGGTTCTAAAATGGACGAAGTGATTTATGAAGAGTTTAAAGGCACAGGTAATATGGAAGTGCATTTAGATCGTTATATTGCTGAAAAACGTGTTTATCCAGCGGTAGTTGTGAATAAGTCTAGTACACGCCGTGAAGAGTTGTTGATTGAACATGATGAACTACAAAAGATTTGGATTCTGCGTAAAATAGTACATTCAATGAATGATGTTGAAGCCATTGAATTTATATTAGATCGTTTAAAAGCGACCAAAACCAATGCCGATTTTTTCACGGCAATGAAGCGCTAGTATTCAAGGTCTTAATAATTAAGCGTTTAAGACTTGCGGCCTCTTATCGTTTTATATATGATGCGCAACCTTGAAAAATTTTAGTTGTCGTCAACCTCGACAACACTTAATAAACCGTCTAAAAAGACAGAGGCATTCAAATGAAAGCTGATATTCATCCAAATTACAGTCAAATTGCAGTTAGTTGTGCTTGTGGAAACAAGTTTGAAACGGGTTCTACACTTGGCAAAGATCTTAATGTTGAGATTTGCTCAGAGTGTCATCCTTTTTACACAGGCAAACAAAAAGTCATGGATACTGCAGGTCGTGTAGGTCGCTTTAAAGAGCGTTACGGTCGTAAATAATCTTAAGCAGATTATTAGTTTGACGAAAAAAGACGCGTTTCGCGTCTTTTTTTATGTCTGCTAGGTTTATACAATCAATATAATATTTTAATGATGTAGATAGTGAAAATGAGCAAAAGAGTACAAGGTTTATACGCGATCACAGATTCAAAAATGATCGCACCAAAAAAATTCACTACTAAAGTGCGTCAAGCACTTGAAGGTGGCGCTAGAATAATTCAATACCGTGATAAATCGCAGCACCATGAGTTACGTTTAGAGCAAGCAACTAGTGTCGTTGCGCTATGCAAAGAGTTTGATGCTCTGTCTATTATTAATGATGATGTGGAATTAGCCAAAACAGTGCAAGCGGATGGTTTGCATATAGGTTCAGAAGACGATGATTTAGCTTTTGCTCGCGCTGAACTTGGTACTAACAAAATCATAGGCGTTTCTTGTTATGCAAGCATTGAATTAGCAAATCAAGCGATCGCAGAGTCAGCAGATTATGTTGCCTTCGGTAGCGTGTTTTCTTCATCGACAAAACCTCAAGCACCTGTTGCGGGCTTAGATATTTTACAACAAGCCAAACAAACACTTAATGTGCCGATAGTTGCTATTGGCGGTATTAACCTTGATAATTTGCCAGACGTTGTTGCAACTGGTGCAGATTCGGTCGCTATTATTAGTGGTGTGTTTGCATGTGACGACGTCACAACCGCAGCACAATTTTTTGCAAAAGCGTTTATCTAATCAAGCTTAGCCTTTGATTAAATGGCACCACGCCGAAACCCAATAAAATATTTCAGCTAAATTATTATGTCGACTTCAAATTCAGCCCAATTTCAAAAAGCACAAAAATATATTCCAGGTGGAGTCAACTCTCCAGTGCGTGCCTTTAACGGTGTCGGTGGTGATCCAGTATTCATTAAAAAAGCCAATGGTGCATATATGGTGGATGTTGATGACACGCAATATATAGATTATGTGGGTTCATGGGGTCCGATGATTTTAGGACATGCTCACCCTGAAGTGATTAAAGCAGTGCAAGATGCTGCAGAGCATGGGTTGAGTTTTGGTGCACCGACTGAAGCAGAAACGACCTTGGCACAAAGAATTTGTGAATTAATTCCAAGTATTGATCAAGTACGGATGGTGAGCTCAGGAACAGAAGCTACGATGAGCGCTTTGCGTTTGGCGCGTGGTTTTACTGGACGTGATAAAGTGCTTAAATTTGAGGGTTGTTACCATGGTCATGCTGATAGTTTTTTAGTCAAAGCTGGTTCTGGAGCACTAACCTTGGGCGAACCAAACTCGGCTGGCATCACTAAAGGTGTAGCTAAAGATACCTTAACCTTACCATTCAACGATATAGAGGCCCTCAAAGCATTTTTTATGCAAGCGGGTGATGATATTGCTGCGGTCATAGTTGAGCCTATCGCGGGAAATATGAATTTTGTCGTGCCCCATGATGAGTTCTTAGCAACGCTCAGGCAGTGCTGTGATACATATGGTTCAGTATTGATTTTTGATGAAGTAATGACTGGCTTTCGAGTGGGATTGAAAGGTGCACAAGGTTTGTTTGGGATCACGCCTGACTTGACAACTTTCGGAAAAGTCATTGGTGGAGGCATGCCAGTGGGTGCATTTGGTGGACGTGCAGATATCATGGGATCTATTGCTCCTTTGGGTCCTGTCTATCAAGCAGGCACACTTTCTGGCAATCCTATTGCAATGGCTGCTGGTTTGAAAACCTTAGAGCTCATTAGTGTCGAGGGTTTTTATGATGACTTAGATAAAAAACTCACACAATTATTAATGTCACTAACGGATGCGGCAGAAAAAGCCAATGTGCCATTTTTTGCCGACTCTCGTGGCGGCATGTTTGGTTTGTTTTTTACTGAAGCAAATAGTGTGGCATCGTTTGATGATGTGATGGCTTGTGATCAAGAACGTTTCAAAAAGTTCTTCCATGGCATGCTTCAACAAGGGGTTTATATGGCTCCATCAGCCTTTGAAGCCGGCTTTATCTCAGCAGCGCATACACAAGCGGATATAGAAAAGACGGTTGCTGCTGCGAGTCAGGTTTTTCAGAATTTATAGTTTATTTTGGACGTAAATTTAGATAAAGGTTTTCACATACTTCATAACTTTATTGATCATGATGTAATTACTCAAATTAATGAAAGTATCCCTAAAGCTAATGATGATGAAAAGAGAGGCGGAATAAGAGGCATTGAGAAAAAAAGCCTTTTTATTGAGAAATTTATCTTTTCCGAAAAAATGCTATCTGTGGCTAAAAATTGTTTAAATTCTAAACCTAATGTTGTGAGGGCAATTTTATTTAACAAAACAATAGAAAATAATTGGATGGTACCTTGGCATCAAGACAAGACAATAGCTGTATCTGAAAAGTTTACTCTTGAAGGCTGGGGGCCTTGGAGTATTAAGAATGGAGTTCTCCATGTTCAACCACCTTTGAAGGTGCTTGAAAACATGATTACATTAAGGCTTCATTTAGATGATGCAAATAAAGAAAATGGTTGTTTGAAAGTGATTCCTTATAGTCATCAATATGGAATTGTAAATCATGCTGAAATTCAGAGGGTAATTGGCGAATCTAGCTATGTAGATTGTGAAGGGAATGCAGGATCAATGTTAATAATGAAACCTCATATTTTTCATGCATCAAGCAAGGTTCCTGAGCCGAGTCAGCGACGGGTTTTGCATGTTGAATATAGTTGCTTTCAATTGCCTCAAGGCATTTCTTGGGTTTGATCTGGTTTAATTGCTACTTGAATATTAATGGGATAACGATTTACTTCTCCGTGTTTTGGCTTTCGTAGAATATTGTAAAGCGTTGATAAAGCGTAAGTGGCAATTAATAAGATAATCATCACGGCACCTATAAATAAAGGCACGAGAAAAAAGCTAACCAACAGGTATAAATGTAAGCTAATGTGAAAATTGGCTGTCTCACGATATGTTTCATCAAGTTGTTCGCTAACGTGCCTATCTTTTTGCCAAAACCAGCCAAGTAATAGACAACTTATAAACGGAATAGGGATTAAAAAGCTTAAGCCTAGTAAGTGAGGTTTACGTTTATATTCACTAACACTTTTTTGATGCTTTACTGGCTTGATTGCAATCTTTCTAAACCAAGTAATAAAGCCTGCTAGTGCAGCCATATAACCACCTATCAAAAAAATTAATAGTGTTGAGAAACTCATCGTAATAAACGTATCTATCCCGAGGGCTGCTCGAATGGCAGGTATATACGCATATGAACTGAGTAAGACACCCAAACCAATAAGGGGTACGGACATCTTTTGAATGAGTCTGGCTTTATTCATAAATTGTGAGAATGATTATTGACTGAAAAAGGGATTATAGTGCTAGAATCCGTCCTTCGTTTACATTTATTAAGTCCAGAAACGCTAAAGCGCGGAGAAAACCATGGCAAGAAGTTATTTATTTACCTCTGAATCTGTTTCAGAAGGGCACCCGGATAAGGTAGCCGACCAAATTTCAGACACCGTCCTTGATTTACTACTAGAACAAGATCCTCAATCTCGTGTTGCTTGTGAGACTTTAGTCAATACAGGTATGGTGGTTTTATCAGGTGAAATCACCACTAAAGGCAGTTTAGAAAACGTCACTGAAAAAGTCCGTGACACTATCAGAGACATAGGTTACACCTCCTCAGAAATGGGCTTTGATGCCGATAGCTGCTCAGTGATTGTATCATTGGATAAACAATCTCCAGATATCGCACAAGGTGTGAATGTGGGCGAAGGTATTGATCTTGATCAAGGTGCTGGTGACCAAGGATTGATGTTTGGTTATGCATGTCAAGAGACAGATGTCTTGATGCCTATGCCAATTACTTACTCGCATCTGCTTGTGAAGAAACAAGCAGAAGTACGCAAATCTGGTCAGTTGAACTGGTTGCGCCCAGATGCTAAATCGCAAGTAACCGTGCGTTATGAAGATGGCAAGCCATCATTTATTGATACGATTGTATTATCTACACAACACGACGAAGGTATTGAGCATAAAGACCTTGAAGAAGCGATCATTGAAGAAGTGATCAAGCCTGTCTTGCCTGCGAATATGATTTCTAGCGAAACACGTTATTTGATCAACCCAACTGGTCGTTTCGTGATTGGTGGTCCAGTGGGTGATTGTGGTCTAACTGGTCGTAAGATTATCGTTGATACCTATGGCGGTGCAGCTCACCACGGTGGCGGCGCATTCTCAGGAAAAGATCCATCAAAAGTAGATCGTTCAGCAGCATATGCGGGTCGATACGTAGCAAAAAATATTGTTGCTGCAGGCCTTGCTGAAAAGTGTGAAGTCCAAGTCGCGTATGCGATTGGCGTTGCACAACCAGTCAGCGTGATGGTAAATACATTTGGAACGGGCAAGATTGCTGAAGAAGCAATTGAAGCCTTGGTAGCAGATCATTTTGACTTACGTCCAAAAGGTATCGTGCAAAACCTTGATCTATTGCGCCCTATCTACAAAGATAGTGCCGCTTACGGACACTTTGGTCGTACAGAAGAACAGTTTACTTGGGAACGAACTGACAAAGCAGAAGCATTGAAAGCTGCAGCCGGAATCTAAATTTTTCTAAGATTCTTCAAAACCAAAAGCCCTGACAATGTGTCAGGGCTTTTTTTGTATCGTTAGCAAGGCTCATAAAAAACAAGCGACAGTCGGGCTATTTTGTAATTCAAGCATCTAAGGCATTGATTTTTATTGATAAAAATAATATTGTCTACAAAACCGACATAAAATATACCGACTTCATGTCGGACTATTTATTTTTGGAAAACTAAGTTATGGATATAAGGCGTTGTTTTAAAATAGGATTTAGCCAATTCAAAGGAAGTCGGACTAATATAATAGACCGACAACTGTTCAACCGATATAAAGACGGTGAATAAAACTGTTAGGTGTCATGTAATGTCAGAAGCCAATACTATCTACAATAAAAATGGTGAGATAATTGCTCTTGCCAAATTTGGTAAAGCCTGGCTTAAGAAATCAAAAGGTTTTCTCGGTAAATACGACTATGATGATGAAGGTTTTGTATATAGTAATGATAATGAAAAAGTCGCAAGCTACGGTAATGGTTTGGTATTGAGCATGAGTGGAAAGGAGCTTGGTCGTTATGAAGACTATGAGCTAAGTATTGACGGTGAAATTGTAGGTAAGTGTATTGGTTGTGATGGTGTATCAGCCCTAGCATTGGTATTTATTTTTGGAACTCGAAGTAATGCCTAACTCTAGTCAAATTAAAACACCTAACAAGCCGTTTAACAGCGTTCGTTTCACTCACTGGACGCTACTTGCGTAGCGCCTGTTAACTAAAACATTAGGTGTATATGAGAATTTTTTTATTATTGATCATGTTACTTTCTTCATGTAGCCGTTTAGATAATAGTGGTATTGCTATAAGAGAAATTAAAATTTCTGAATTACCTGTTAATAGTCAATGTGGTTGTTATTACTATAATACTAAGAATGAAACGGATAGGAAAAAATTAATAGCTGTTGGGGATGCTCGGGTTGATGGGATTTATTTGAATATCAATGGAGAGAATATTTTTATTGATAATTGGCGTGCTGATTATCAGGAGAACATACATAAAATTAATTACTCTAACGATGATTATAAAATATCTATTCTTTCAAATGTTCAAAAAGAAAGTCGTTTTTCTAGTGATTTCAACTCTGAGATAATAGTAAAAAATGAAAGTAATCAAGCTACAATAAATGCTTATGGTCAATGTGGTTGCTAAAACACCTAACAAATCGGTTAATAATCGCCCGCAAAGCTGGCTGGACAC
>CALKZN010000024.1 GCA_938002995.1 uncultured Arenicellaceae bacterium
GGCTTATTAACAACAACTACAGGCACACCTAGTTCTTTCTCAACCGCATCAGCAACAATACGAGTTGATAAGTCAGAGTCACCACCAGCGCCATACGGAACAATGACTTGGATTGGTTTTTCAGGGTAAGCAGCACTAGCAGTTGCCGCAGAAAGCCCTAAACCTAGCGCAGCAATTGAAGTTATCAGTAATTTATTAATTTTTTTCATAATATTTTCCTCTAAAGTGTTTAAATTATTTCGACGTTTGTGTATCTACTCAGTAATGTTTTATATGTTTACTTCCTCCCTATGATTTAGTTATTGCCTTATCAGCAGGCAATACAATATTCTTTTTAATTTTTTTCTTTATGTGAAAGCTTGAATACACAAAGAAAATTGCTAAAGCTGTGAATACCCAAGAAAATGGTGATGCAAAGAAAAGGTAATAATCATTGCCAACAATTGCGAGAGCTTGATCTAGGTTTTGTTCTAAAAATGGTGTGAGAATGAAGCCAATAATAAAAACTGCTGGATTTAGACCCACCAAACGCATGCTGTAACCCAAAACCATGAACATAATTAAAACAAGAACATCATACATATTCTGGCCAGCTGTAAAGGCACCAGTAAAAGCAAACACAGTGACACAAGGGAAAATGTAATATCGTTTGAGTGACGCTATTTTTGTAAATACTCTAAATCCAGCTTTAGCGATAAAAAACAAAAATAAATCAGTCAATAAAAAGCCAGCAAAAATTGCATATATAATTTGAGGGCTTTCTGTAAAAATGAGTGGACCTGGCGTTAAACCATGGATTAAAAAAGCCCCCATTAGCAATGCTGCGACATCATCACCGGGAATACTGAGTGTCAACATAGGTATCAAACTTGAACCGCAAACAGCGTTGTTAGCTGATTCAGCAGACGCAATTCCTTCAACAGAACCCTCACCAAATTTCTCAGGTTCTTTAGAAGTTCGTTTTGCTTCGCTATAAGCTATAAAAGCCGCAGTACTAGAACCTAAACCAGGCAAAGCTCCAATAAAAGTTCCAATTCCAGTAGACTTCAAAATCGTAGGAAAGACTGATTTATATTCCTTGAAACTAAACTTATTATCTTCAGGCCTTGATGAATCACCAATACGAATGACTTCTTGCTTAATACGACGTCGTTTGACTACATTTATTACTTCCGGCATCACTAGTACACCGATCAACATTGGCGTAAAAGTAAACCCTCCTATTAGTTGAGGAATATCGAAAGTAAAACGAGAAGCGCCGGTAATTGTCGATAAACCCACCATTGCGAATAACATACCTAAAGCACACGACAATAAGCCTCTTGGAATAGAGTCTCCAGAAAGTGAACCAATAACGGTAAAGGCAAAAAGTAACAGAAAGACTTTTTCAATTGGGCCAGCTTGCAACGAAATAACAGAGATTGGAGCCGCAACAAAAATCAACACTAACGTCGCTAACGCTTCACCTGTAACAGATGATAGTAAAGATACATTTAATGCTTTTAAACCTTGGCCTTTTTTAGTTAATGCGTATCCATCCAAAGCAGTTAAAAATGAAGCTGCGGCACCAGGGGTGTTAATCAAAATAGCTGAAATTGATCCACCGTAAATACCTGCTTTGTATACTGCAAGCAGCATAGTTATGCCAATAATGGGGTCAACATAAAATGTCAGCGGTAAAATAATGGCTATTGCCATAATGGCGGAAATACCGGGAATAGCGCCAAACGTGATACCGATAAAAATACCACTGATGATGGCAAGTATTGGACCAACAGCAAAAATAGAAGAAAAGCCTGCAATAATATTTTCAATCACTTGAGCACCTTTAACTTAATGACCAAGTGGGTAAAAACACTCGCAAGAAATGTCTGCAGCCATAAAACACTACAAATGCAGTGATTATTGAAACAGGTATCATTATCCACCAATTTCGTCCGCCCAATAAAAAGGCAATGCTCAGCATAATAACGGGTGTAGTAATTAGAAAACCTACATATGGTGTTAAAAACCAATAGGCTATGAAAATAGCAACATATAAATTAACACCCAAAAAACCGGATAAATTTATTATTTCATCGCCTTCTTGAATTTGTTTTTTTCTAATTTTAAGTAGAGATTGAATACCAATAATTGCCGACAAGCCAATGATAAATAAAGCAACAATTCTGGGTAAAAATAATGAGCCTAAACTTGATTCAACGCCCCCTACAGACAAGTTATCATTCTTTAGAATGATGACCCCGACTACGATAAGGACGCTAGCCATTATCACATCAATTTTTCTTCTATCCATTTATTGCCTCATTTTTGAAACATCAAGAAGTTGTTACTTGACTATTTTCGATGCAACTAACGACTGACTACTCAAATTATTATAATTTATTTACGAAAATGTAACATGAAATATTATAAATACAATTTGTATTTATTTATAAATCTATAACTTTAATTAATAGCTTTAACGCGCTATTCTAGATTGAAAGCAGACATATAAATAAAGCAAATTGTATGGAAGCTAGTAAATCAATAAACTTAATTTAGGGAATACTGTGAATACGAAACAATTGATTGCATTTAGAGAAGTGATGCTAACAGGCTCTATTTCAGAAGCGTCTAGAAATCTTCATCGAACACAGCCTGCTATCAGCTCTCAGATAAAAAAATTAGAAGAAGCTATAGACCTCAAGCTTTTTGCTCGAAAAGATGGTCGGCTTCACCCTCTCCCAGAAGCACAATTTCTGCTTCATCAAGCTAATGAGATACTTGAACGTCTAAATAATGTTCAAGATACTTTAGCTAAAATTCGTAACTTAGAGTCTGGCACAATCCATATTGTTGCCATGCCTGGCCCGTCAGTATTTTTATTACCTCAGTTAGTCGGCGACTTTCTTGGCAAGCGTGATGATGTGAACATCTCATTAATATCAAGAAGTTCTTTTCAGGTTCAACAGCTTGTTTCTGCTCAAAGTTATGATATTGGTCTAGCGGATATTGAATCAGGTCATCAAGACTCATCATTAGTCCATCACGACATTCTCCATTTCAAATGTTTCTGCGCAATCCCCGCAAATGACCCTTTAGCACAGAAAAAAATAATCACTGCTAAAGATTTAGACAATAAACCTATGGCGACATTAATGGAAGAACACGACACAACTATTCAACTAACAAACATTTTTAAAAGCCAAGGCTTAACCCTTAAAAAACGCTTTGAAACACAATACTTTATCCCTCAATTAACTTTTGTAGAACAAGGGCTTGCATATGCGATTATCGACCCTTTAAGTATTGAAAGTTACAACCTGTATAGACAAGAGAATAAACGCATCATCTTTAAACCTTTTTCACCAGCAATGAGTTTTTCAGTTTCCTTAGTTACTCCCTCGCATCGCCCACTCTCTAATATCGCAACTGCATTTACTGCGTTCTTAAAAGAACGACTCATAGAGTTACAAGCAAAAACACTAAATCCTTAATAAAAACTTACCCGCTATTGCCTGAAGACAATAATGATAGAAAAAAATTAAAATACTACCTTTTGTTTATCCTTGGATACTTCTTGAATTCAGCCTCTTCCATCATATTATCCCGATACCAAGTTCCAGCATCCACTTGACCTCGCCAACCATAGATTGCATAAAAAGGTTCTGTTGAACTGCGTATCGCATGACTGATATTGCTGTGATGCAATATCACTGCTCCATCATTTTTTAATTCAAACTGATTATTTCCTAGCTTGAATTCTGGATTGCCTGTCAGGGCAATATAATACTCTTCAGCGGGATGCGCATGTTCAGGGTAATAGGTATTTGGGCCAAGCAGAAACAGTCCTAAAATCATCTCACCTTGGTGAAGGCGGCCATCAGGTCCAATGCCCTCTCCGCAAGCAAATGAAGATATGAAAGATTCACTCCACGCATCTTCTTCGTAGTATTCAGTCCATCTGACTTGTCCAAAAGCATTGCGGGCCGCGCCATACAATTCACTTAATTCATCTGGTACGCTTTTACCAAGAACCAGTGGCGCGTTATAAAGGCCTCTGACTGGGCGTTCAATTAACATTTGTTCGGGTAACGTAGCCGTCAAAGCCCAATCTAAATCATTAGCAAATGACTGAGCGAGTTCATAATCGACAATACTTGAAAACTCCGTTTTTCTTAAATGATCCCTTGTGTGCTCAGCCAGCGAATAAAGAGAGTTTTGCATAGTTTTGCGACCAATTTTTAAGTGACATGTGCAACCTCGTGTGAGGTATCGGTTCGGTGTTGCTAGCAATACAACAACAACTAGGATTAGAGCCTACATATCAACAATGAGTCAATTTACTATTTCTTTATATTCATTAAAGCAAATGTTTATATCTCTATGATTTTAATCTCTCGGCAATTGCTTCCTTTGTATCTTTCCTGTCGTTGTCATTGGAAATTCGTCAATAAAATCAATTTCTCTAGGATATTCATGTGGTGAGAGCTTATCTTTTACATATAGCGCGATGTCCTCTTTGAGCGTTTCGCTTGGTTCATAGCCTTCATTGAGTTTGACGAATGCTTTAACAATTTCTGTACGCTTTTCGTCGGGTTTGCCAATAACGGCGACCATGTTGACGCTTTTGTGTTGGATGATGCAGTCTTCGATTTCGCCTGGGCCGATGCGATAGCCTGAGCTGGTGATGACGTCATCGTCTCTGCCGACGAATTTGATAAAATTGTCTTCGTTGATCTCGCCGCAATCACCCGTAACGATCCAATTGCCGATGAATTTTTCTTCAGTGGCTTTTGGATTCTTCCAATAGTTGATGAATTTGGCTGGGCTGTCGTTGTAGACCGCGATATTACCTTGCGTGTTCGGTGGCAACACATTGCCATCGTCGTCGATGATTTTGATGGTGTGTCCAGGCGCTGCTTTGCCTAGATAACCGTCAGGTGTATCCATAATGGCTGAACAAGCAGCGGCGATCATATTGCACTCGGTTTGCCCGTAGAACTCATTCATTTGAACACCAAAAGTTTCTTTACCCCATTTTTGTATCGAAGGCCCAAGACTTTCGCCACCGCTGGCTATCGAGCGCACGTTCATATTCCAGCGATCTTGTGGGTTTTCAACCGTCGCCAGCATTTTCAAGGCTGTAGGTGGCAAGAACATATTGCGAATTTTCAGCTCTTCTATCAGAGAAAAAGCAGCTTCTGGAGTGAATTTTTTAAAACGACAACACACCACGGGCACGCCATGATGCAAGGCCGGGATGAGCACATCGTAAAGCCCGCCAATCCACGCCCAGTCGGCAGGTGTCCAAATGATATCGCCTTCTTCTGGGAAGAAACTGTGTGACATTTCTACACCCGGTAAATGCCCGAGCAAGACAGCATGCTTGTGCAGGACGCCTTTGGGTTGTCCTGTGGTACCAGAAGTGTAGATGATCAGTGCAGGCGTTTCTGAGAATGTATCAATTGGCTCAAACTCATTGCGCTTGTCAGACTTATCTTTTGGAATACGGTCATAGATATTTTCGTATCCTTCGCCTTCTCCATCGATGCAATAGACTTTGCGCAGATCTGGTAACTGGTCACGAATTTTATTGATCTTTTCTGCACCTTCGACATTGGTGATGACATATTTGGTTTCACTATTTCCCAAGCGAAATAACAAGGCCTCGCTGCCAAACAAGGCAAACAACGGCACAGCAATGCCCCCTGCTTTGTAAACCGCAATATGACCAAAAGCTACTTCTGGCGCTTGTGGCAATAAAATAGAAACGGCATCTTGTTGCTGCAAACCATCTTCAACTAGGATGTTGGCAATGGCATTCGCACCACGATAGAGATCACCAAAACTAAAATTCTGAATAGAACCATCTTCATGCTTTTGAATCATGGCCAGCTTTTCAGGGTCTTGGTGATACCATTTGTCACAGATATCAACGCCGATATTATATTTTTCAGGGAACTCTAACTTGAAAGAGCCGTGAAGCTCGTCGTAGTTGTTATTTTTGATCAACATTGTCAGTCTTTAAACCCTTTCTTCTTATTTGACGTTGTGCAGTTCGGTTCTATAACGTCTATAGCGTTAACATTATTTTCCCAGTTGCTTCAGCGACTACGACACCATCTTGATTGGTGCAGGTTGCGGTCATGCTAACAATGCCAGAGTCAATTCTTTCTTTGTGTATTTTTTCGACAATCGTCCATTCGGTCGCCAAGGTATCGCCTGCTTTGACGGGTGCTTTGAAAATACAATTGTGTTCTAAATAAGCCACAGCTGTGCCGAAAAAGTATTGGCCTACTGAGGCTGAGATCAAGGCACTGGTCAAAGGGCCGTGGAGAATTCTTGAGCCAAAGCGACTGTTCCTGGCAAACTCTTCATCGCTGTGTAATGGGTTAAAATCCCCAAACAAACCGCAGCCTTGAACGATATGGCTTTCAGTGACGGTCAAACGATTACCGAACGTATCTCCCACCGAAATATCTGTGAAACTTTTACCTTCGAAAACCATAGATGACCTCTTTGTTCTGTATTTTTATCGCTTCTTCTTATTTTTTATGACTATAAGCTGTTAAGCACTGATCGCCTGAGCGACTTTCGAGGCATTGGCTCGGCCAAGCGCTGTAGAAATCATATTACCTGCTTGAATCAACTTTTCAAGATCAATACCGGTATCTATCGACAAACCATTAAGCATGTAAACCACGTCTTCTGTCGCCACATTGCCAGAAGCTCCTTCTGCATAAGGACAACCACCAAGACCAGCTACAGAAGCATCAACAACACTAATACCACTTTCTAGTGAGGCATAAATGTTCGCTAAAGCTTGGCCATAGGTATCATGAAAATGCACAGCGACTTTCTCAACAGGAATGCGTTTTAGCACAGCATATAGCAATTTATTGACATCTTTCGGTGTTGCTACACCAATCGTGTCGCCTAATGAGATTTCATAGCAGCCCATGGCTAATAGCTTTTCGGCAACATCTGCGACCACTTCAGGATCTATCTTGCCTTCATAGGGACAGGCAACCGCACAAGAAACATAACCCCTGACGGGCACATCATCTGCTTTTGCTGCTGCCATAACATCTCTGAACCGTTCTAAACTTTCTGAGATCGAACAATTTATATTTTTCTGGGTAAAACTTTCAGAACTAGCACCAAAGATAGCGACTTCACTGGCATTGGATTGCATGGCTCGTTGATAGCCTTGCAGATTCGGCGTTAGCGAAGCATAGATCACGCCAGCCTTGCGTTGAATGCTAGCAAACACGGCTTCTGAATCTGCCATTTGCGGTACCCATTTGGGATTGACAAAGCTGCCTGCTTCAATGTGCTGAACATTCGCCTGTGCCAGCTGATCAATCAAATCGACTTTGACTTGCGTAGTGATTAGGTCTTTTTCGTTTTGCAG
>CALKZN010000025.1 GCA_938002995.1 uncultured Arenicellaceae bacterium
TTGTTCAAGATTGCCAATGATAAGAGCATTTTTATTGTTCAAGGAAATGACTGATCCTTGAATAAGGGCAATATCATCAGATTGGAGACAATGTTTAGAAATAAGTTTGATGCAATCATCCATCAAACGAGAAAGTTTCCTACTACCTGAAAGGACTTCCGTTTCGTTAATGAGTACATAACCATAGCTTGAGCGAACAATATCAATATAGTGAATATTATTAGCATATAAAGCTTCTTTGTCTGTAAAAGCTTGCATGTAACGGCTGGCAACAGGGCAAGCACAACGAATCTGAACTGAAATACCTGCTAAATTTAGATAAGCAATATTTTGCCATGTTTGAAGTGGCTCTTGAGTATCTGTAAAAGTAAGATTTTTGGCCTCTGTTTGACTAAAAAGGTTGGCTTGAGACCAATCGGCAAGCATATCCCAAATTTGTGCTAACCAAGTTGATTCTGCGCTTTCAGGGTTTTCGTTTTGAGAACTTTGAGTCGTCGCAGGACCAAATGTTTCGTTCAACTCTTGTGCAATTTCTTCAGGGTTTTTGCCAGCGGAATTTTGTAACCATATCCATGTAGCTAATTCGTTAGGAGTGATATATGCAGAGTTTTGGTCAATAGGGTCATGTGCTAACAAGGCCAATGAATCATCAAACACAGCTTCTGTACCAGATTGGCTATGTAAGGAGAGTTTGTTGTAATCTATTTTTAAGTCATTGGGTAAACTATTGACATCAGCAAACCTAGGAATAGGAAAACAGCTTAAATATTTGTTCGCTTTCTCAGAAGGGAATAGACATTGAAAACCCTTAGCTCTGTCGAGCTCACGTTGTGCTTTTTCTGATCGAGATAGTGTATGCTGATCGCTATCATTCAAACCCAGCATATTAACAATTTCAGTTACCATACCTTTTTTTGTTTGAATTTCTTCTCTACCTTGAGCTTCATCAGTAGAACATATTTCTAGTGACGGGCTGAGATTGCACTCTAATATCCAAGGTTTGAGATCACTGTCGACCATTAAATCAAGTCCTAAGAGTTCATAAGCACCTTGAGTATCTGCAGAGTATTCCTGAGCTTGGTTGCGCATTTTTTCACGTGCAGCAATGACTGTGATGCTAACTAAGTCTTTAATTTCCGCATAGAGTTTTTCGACATCAACACCTTCTGAGCGAAGCCACTCTTTATAGACTCTAAAAGAATGAAAAATAACTGGAACATCTGCATCAGAGTTATGCTCATTAATATCAGGGTTGGTCAAGTGACGATAAGGGTTGTCAAGATCATCTAAGTCGTACTTTTCTGAGGTTAACTTAGCTGAGCCTTCGTGATACCAATAGAATCGTAGTGGCTCAACAGAGGTTATTAATACATAACAACGTATTACATACTTAAAGCCATTCCATAAATGAGGTTTATCTAGATATTCTTGGATAATCCACTCATCTTCAAGAGGTACAGTTTCTGGATGTTGAACTACTTCAATGCCTCGACCACGAGACATGTTGCGCGGCTTTTGTATCCATCTGAATTCAGGTTTATTTGCTGCAGCTTGTTGAAAATCAAAATAATCTTCTGGCATTGAATACGTATTTGGAAAGAACTGATAGCGTTCTTCTTGAGGTAGCCCTTGAACAGCGAGTTTTGCTTTGTGCAGTGTTGTGTATAAGCTACT
Source organism: uncultured Arenicellaceae bacterium (assembly GCA_938002995.1). GTDB lineage: Bacteria > Pseudomonadota > Gammaproteobacteria > Arenicellales > Arenicellaceae > CALKZN01. Next base: position 1,675 of record CALKZN010000025.1, read on the forward strand.
TTTGATTGTCAGTGCACTATTGCCAGGGATATGGTTGATCGTTTTATCAGCATCGAGTGTCTCGAACTGATCTGGGTCGGGCATTTCTGTACTCCAACAAGTATCCCAGTCGTTTTCTGAGCCTGCTGACCATATGTTTTTATCTAAGGCTTCTAGGAAAAATTCATCTTGTTCACTAGGCACTTCATAGCCTAGCCAATATTTTTTTTGTGTAGTCATAAATGTTTATTTTTTTAAGAAATAGAATGATTATTCTATATGACCGTAAATTGTAAAAATTTCGCGCAATTAATTTTATTTTTATTTAATTTTATGCATCTATATTCAAAGTAATTATTATTGGTAGATCGGTCTTAAAGGTTAGTTGTGAGGATAAAAATCTTTTTATTGCTTGGAGGAGTACTTAGGGAGTTCGAGCTTATAAATAATGGCGATCATACGTAATGCAAAGCTGGCTATAAAGGATAATCCTACTGAAATATTGGCATCAAAGCCTAGTGAGTTCATGCTGATAAATAACACTGCGCCAAATACTGCGCAGGTAACATACATTTCTGGGCGCATGATAGTGAGAGTGTCAGCGCAGAGTACATCTCGAATAATGCCGCCAAAAGTAGCGCTCATGACGCCTGTGACTATGGCAATAATTGGAGCTGCTCCATAACTAAGTGACACTTGAGTACCGATCACTGCAAATGCAGCTAAACCGGCAGCATCAAGCCATAGCATCCACCGGTGTCTTAAACGTACTTGGCTTGCGGTGAAATAAGCCATCAGAGCAGCAAAAAAACATATATAAATATAGAAGGGTTCACTTACCCAGAAAATGGGAGCATCAAGTAATAAATCTCTTAGAGTGCCACCACCAATTGCAGTGACGGTGGAGACTAATAAAAACCCAAGAATGTCCATTTCTTTTTCAGCAGCATAAACGCCTCCTGAAAGAGCGAAAACGGCAATACCCAATATAGATATCCAGTTAATTATTTCAGGAATGATTTGAATATCCATTATTTTCTTTAAAGTCTCTCCTTTTATATCGTACTAAAAATATGAAAATACTAACGAGCATGTAACACTTTTAGAGATTGTAACTTATTAAAAATATTTTTGTCTTTGCACATATTTGTCGATAGACTTCACTCGGTTAAAAGAAGTCCATTAATGATCACTGATATTGCTGTTAAGTGAATAAGTGAGCAACTTTGCTATCGCTGTGGCTTGTTGTTAAACTTCGACCATTATCGAAAACGCTATTTATATTGCTACTACCATAGTGAGTAATAAAGCGACTAAAAAGAACAAATATTAAAAGTATTTTGCAGGAGTTATTATGAAATTAATCACCGCAATTATTCGCCCATACCGCACGGATGATGTTAAAGATGCACTATCAAAATTAGGTATTTCTGGTATGACCGTCACTGAAGTTAGAGGTTTTGGTCGTCAAAAAGGTCATACTGAGGTCTATCGTGGAGCTGAATATTCAATTGATTTTATTCCAAAGGTGAAAATTGAAATTGCAGTTTCTAGCAGCATTCTTGATGAAGCTTTGGATGCAATTATGGAAGCTGCACGTCAAAATAAGGTTGGCGATGGTAAGATTTTTGTTCAAAACTTAGAGGATGTAGTGCGTATTCGTACAGGCGAGAAAGGCGAAGATGCATTATAGAGTATGATATTTTTTACACTGAAGTGGTAGATGATCAGTAGTTTGTGAATGAATAATATAAACGAATAATGCGACGCTTAACTTCGTTGTTACCGATAGAAACAGTCCATAAAAGTAGAAAAATACTTGGGCTGTTTTTTATTGTTTGGCAAATTTCTTTTATTGTTTCTTTTCAGTTTGCGTTTTCTAATCACGCTACTGCAAACGTGATTACTACCCATGGTTTAGATAAGGGTGACCAAAACCAAGAGGATCAATTGTTTCATCAAGGCATGCAAGCGTATATGGACTCTAATTATCAACAGGCATATACCGCCTGGAGTAAAGCTGCTGAAAATAATCACCCAAAATCGACTTTCAATGTCGGTAGGATGTGGTTGCAAGGGTTAGTGCCAGGCCAATCTGAAAATAAACAACAAGCGTTAACTTTTTTTCAACAAGCGGCAAACCTAGGTTATGCGCCTGCTGAGAAGTATCTTAAAAGTAATCCAGAAAATCTTGTAGATACTCAAGCATCTAATGTAACAAAAAATCAAAGTTCTAATTTGGAAGAAAATAATCAATCTGAATCTACAATAATCCAAGTTGATAGGTCTGATGCAGATAATACATGGTTAAAAAATTATTCTGACAATGCATGGGTCATTCAAATTTTTGCAAGCCAAGATCCAAACTTGTTAAAACAAATGATTCGGGATTATTCCTTGAAAGATAAAGCACAAATTTTAACGGAAAAAATTGAAAATAAATTATGGTATAAATTGATATATGGACAATATGTGACTAAGCAAGATGCATTAGATGCTAGGCAGTCTTTGCCTGAGAGGCTTAGAAAAGAAAAGCCTTGGGTACGCTCAGTATCTGCTATGAAAAATGCACAGTGATTTTTGTATTTTTTCAAACAATAATCCACTTAAAACTAATCTCACCAGAATTAAACTTAGAGATAAATATCCGATATGGAAACAACCGCAGTATTCGAAAAAATTAAAATGATTGCAGAAAGAAACACTGCAATTAGGGGGTACCTTTGAGTATGACTCCAAACAAGAACGACTCGAAGAAATTCAGGGTTTATTAGAGCAACCTGATGTCTGGAATGATCCAGACCTTGCTCAGCAATTAGGCAAAGAACGTTCTCTATTAGAAGAAATTGTTGAGACAGTTGGTTTTATTAGTTCTGGGATTGAGGACAATCAAGAATTACTTGAACTTGCAGTTGAAGAAAATGACACTGAACTGTTTGAAACAGTATGTTCCGATTTAGAAGAGATTGAACAACGCTTAGCTAAGCTAGAGTTTCGCCGGATGTTTTCTGGCGAGATGGATCATTGTAATGCTTTTTTTGATATCCAATCAGGTTCTGGTGGTACCGAGGCGCAAGATTGGGCAAACATGATCTTGCGTATGTATTTGCGATGGGCTGAGTCGCATGACTTTGGCGTAGAAATTATTGAAATATCTGCAGGTGATGTCGCCGGCATCAAAAGCGCAACAGTGAAAGTTTCTGGAGAGAATGTATTTGGTTATTTGCGCACCGAAACCGGAGTGCACCGACTGGTAAGAAAGTCACCTTTTGATTCGGGAAGTCGGCGGCATACATCATTTGCCTCCTTTTATGCTTACCCAGAAGTAGATGATTCTGTTGATATCGACATTAACCCAGCTGATTTACGTATTGATACATACCGTGCGAGTGGCGCTGGCGGTCAACACGTCAATAAAACAGAATCAGCAGTTCGTATTACCCATCTGCCAACCAATGCGGTGGTTCAATGCCAGGCAGGTCGTTCGCAGCATAAGAACAAAGCAGAAGCGATGAATATGCTCAAAGCTCGTTTGTATGAGCTTGAAATGCAAAGCCGTCGTGAGGAAGCTCAAGCCGTAGAAAGTGAAAAATCAGATATTGGTTGGGGGCAACAAATTCGTTCTTATGTGCTTGATCAATCTCGTATCAAAGATTTGCGAACAGGCGTCGAAACAGGTAATACGCAAGCCGTCTTAGACGGTGATCTCGATGCATTCATTGAAGCGAGCCTAAAGGCTGCGATATAAGGGTTTTCTCCTAGTGAACATTACTCATAAATCATCTGCTTTGATTGTTTGTAACCCTTAGTATGTGTAACATCCTGAACCTAATTATTGTTCGATCATTTAATTGATAAATATCGAACGAAATAGCTATATTTTGCTGATTAACAATACAATAAATTTATATTTTGTATTGTTTTTAAATAAGTTAATTTTTTATTAAAAATCATAAGTTTATTGATATAAGAGAGAGTTTTTGTGAGCAATCAAAACGATAAAACTGCCCCTAATGCACAACCTCAAGTCGACGAAAATGAACAGATTCGTCAACGCCGTGAAAAGTTAACGCAATTGCGTGAAGCAGGGAATCCTTTTCCAAATACTTTTCGTCCAGAAAATACTGCAGCAGAACTACATGCCGCATTTGATGGTTTAGATAAAGAAGAATTAGAGGCAAAGTCCGCTCAAGTAGTTGTAGCGGGTCGTTTAATGACGCGTCGAATTATGGGTAAAGCTAGTTTTGCTAATGTTCAAGACGAAACAGGGCAAGTGCAGATTTATATCCAACGAGATGCATTGCCTGAAGGTTTTTATAACGAACAATTTAAAAAGTGGGATATTGGCGATATTGTTGGTGCTCGTGGCGTAATGTTCAAAACTAATAAAGGTGAATTGAGCATTAAAATAACCTCGATTGAGATGTTAGTTAAATCACTTCGTCCTTTGCCTGAAAAATTTCATGGCTTGACTGATACTGAGACTAAATATCGCCAACGTTATGTCGACTTGATCATGAATGAACAAAGTCGCTCAGTATTCAAAACACGTAGCGCTATTATTAGCTATATCCGCCAATTTCTAATCGAGAAAGATTATCTAGAAGTTGAAACGCCGATGATGCAAGCAATTCCGGGTGGGGCAGTCGCTAGACCGTTTAAGACTCATCACAATGCCTTGGATATGCAATTGTTCTTGCGTATTGCACCAGAACTTTATCTCAAGCGTCTAGTGGTTGGTGGCTTCAATCGAGTTTTTGAGATTAATCGAAACTTTCGAAATGAAGGCTTAAGCACTCGTCATAATCCAGAATTTACAATGCTTGAGTTTTATCAAGCCTATGCGGATTACCATGATTTGATGGATATTACTGAAGCGATGTTTAAGGGCATAACTTCATCTGTTATGGGTAGAGACTTGATTGAGTATCAAGGGCAAACTATTGATTTTTCTAAGCCTTTTTCTCGTCTTTCTGTTGCTGATGCAGTCTTGCAATACAATTCATCGCTAACAAAAGAAGAGATTAATAACATCGATGTTCTATCCTCGTATGCGAAAAAAATCGGTATCGAAGTGAAGCCAAGTTATGGCATTGGCAAAATTTTGATTGAAATTTTCGAAGAAACAGTTGAAGAAAAACTTAAAGATCCAACGTTTATTACTGATTATCCTGTTGAAGTCTCACCATTGTCTCGTCGTAGCGATGACAATCCTGAAGTCACGGATCGTTTTGAACTTTTCATTGCTGGTCGTGAAATTGCGAATGGTTTTTCTGAGTTAAATGACGCTGAAGACCAAGCAGAGCGTTTCAAAGCACAAGTTGCGGAAAAAGATGCCGGCGATGATGAAGCCATGCATTACGATGCTGATTATATTCGCGCCTTGGAATACGGTATGCCTCCAACTGCCGGTGAGGGTATTGGTATTGATCGTTTAGTGATGTTGTTCACAGATAGTTCGACTATCCGGGACGTATTGCTATTTCCTCATATGCGTCCTGAAATTTAAGATCCAGTATTTATGTTTTCTAAACTTCCTCTTACCATTGGTTTACGTTATTCACGTGCAAAACGTCGTAATGGCTTTGTTTCATTTATTGGTTGGGTTTCTATTATTGGAATCGCTATTGGTGTATGGGCATTAATTACCACGATTTCAGTCATGAATGGCTTTGGTAATGAGCTTCGAGGTCGCATCTTAGATGTTGCTTCACATGTCACTGTTGAAGGAAGAGGGGAATGGCTAGGTAATTGGGAAAGCGTTAAAGAAAGTGTTGAAAAAGTCAGCAATAATATAGTGAGTAACAATGATGCTATCGCTCCCTATATCAGTGGCCAAGGATTAGCCACGGCAAGCCGTGTAGCAAGAGGTGCATTGATTCGTGGCATTGATCCAAGTTTAGAGCCAAAAGTATCTAACTTGACGGAATATATGACCTACGGTTCCTTTGATGACCTCAAGTCTGGTGAGTATAAAGTTATTATAGGCGAACAGTTGGCTCGTCAGTTGAATGTTGGCCCGGGTGCAAAAATCACTCTTATGTCACCTCAAGGCCAGGCGACACCTGCAGGCATAGTACCGCGTTTGCGTCGTTTTGAAGTGGCAGGTTTATTCAACTTAGGCATGTATGAATACGATAGCACTTTAGTGTTAATTCATTTGGATGATGCTGCGCGATTACTGAATTCTAAAGGCCAAGTCAGTGGCCTTAGATTGAGTTTGGATGATGTCTATCAAGCGCCAGACCTTCGTTATGATTTGGCTCAAAATTTGGGACAATCGTTTTATGTTAGTGACTGGACACGCAAACATAAAAATTTCTTTCGTGCATTGGTTGTTGAAAAACGAGTTATGTTTATCTTGTTATTCTTAATTGTTGCAGTCGCAGCTATTAATATTGTTTCAACCTTGGTTATGGTGGTCACTGATAAACGTTCTGACATTGCGATTTTGCGAACAATGGGAATGAAATCTTCAGGAATTATGCAAATTTTCTTCATACAGGGGGTGACCTCTGGTTTAATTGGAACCTTTGTTGGCGGTACTTTAGGAGTGCTTACGGCCTTAAATTTGGGTTCTATTATTGGGTTTCTTGAAGCTGTATTTGGCTTTCAATTTTTCCCGCCGGATGTTTATTTGATCACGGATTTTCCCGCTGAATTACGTATGAATGATTTGTTATCTATTTTGTTAGGCTCTCTTGCAATCAGCATGATCGCTACCTTATTTCCTGCTTGGCGTGCTTCAAAAGTACAACCTGCAGAAGCATTGAGATATGAGTAAGGAGTAGATCAAATGAGTCATTTTTCCGAAAATATCATCCTCGAATCTCGTGATTTATGTAAGTCATATAGTGACGGAACTTTAAAGACCAATGTTTTGACAGGCGTAAACTTTCAAGC
>CALKZN010000026.1 GCA_938002995.1 uncultured Arenicellaceae bacterium
AGCACTTAGGATTGAATTTGAATGTATTATCTCAAGTTGTTTTTGTCAAGTTATAATTTCTAATTATCAGTTCTTCTATCCTTGATTTTTTTCGCAGGAACACCCGCTGAAATTGAATAATTTGAAACATCTTTGTTAACAACGGCATTACTACCAATAATTGAACCCGTGCCAATTTTTACGCCATCCATAATTTGCACGCTGCTTCCAAGCCATACGTTTCTATCGATACGAATACCGCCATTAGAAATCATTCCTTGTTCTTTAAAAGGGATATCCAGATCTTCTGTTATAAAAGGCCCTCCACCGATCAGGTAACAAAATGCCCCACATAAGACATAGTCGCTCACTTCAACATTACTTCCATCCCTAGCGTGGACAATTGAATTAATACCTAAGGTACAATGACTTCCTATGGAGATATTAGCGCCCTTGCATGAGAGCACAGCATTACGGCTAATAATTGTACTTTCACCAATATTAATGCCCAAATTACCCCCCCCTTTTGCATCTAAGACCGCAAAATCATCAACAGTGACATTATCGCCAATACGTATTTTTAATCCATGTCGAATCGTCAAACTACGGCCAAAAATCACACCTTTTCCCACTGATCCTAAAATCGTTGGATAAAACCATTTACGCAATAACAAACCCAATGCCCCCGGGATACGAGAAAACAATAAGACAATCAATTCAAACTTAATCAGATACCACAGACTATCATTGCCAATGGCTAAAGCCTGATATCGAGAAAATGATGATTGAGAATTGTCTTGCAATTGGTCTTGCAAGGTTTTTTGAGTATTTTTTTTCATTTCGTTATTTTAACTGATACGGTATATTGATGTGAATAACTGATAGATATAATGAATAAAAAATAGAGAATGTTCTAATGATTGATTTATACACCTTTGGCACACCGAATGGCCGCAAAGTTTCCATCATGTTAGAAGAACTTGAACTGGAATATTCAGTGCATAGCATTGATATCATGAAGGATGAGCAATTCGCGCCAGACTTCTTAAAGATCAGTCCTAACAATAAAATCCCAGCGATCATTGATCATGATACAGGAATGAGTCTAATGGAATCTGGTGCAATTTTACTGTATTTAGCTGAGAAAACTGGAAAATTGCTATCTAATAACTCAACTATCCGCTGGCAAACCATTGAATGGCTGATGTGGCAAATGGGAGGTCTAGGCCCAATGGCAGGCCAGAGTCATCATTTTGCTCAATTCAATAAAGGCATCTCAGACTACGCTGAAAAACGCTATGTTGATGAAGTTCATCGCCTATATGGTGTTTTAGATAAACAACTCGAAGATAAGGAGTTCATGATCGGAGATTATTCAATTGCAGACATTGCTACATGGCCTTGGATATCAAGATATGAATGGCAACAGGTCACTTTAAGTCAATTTCCAAATGTGCAACGCTGGTATCAAAAAATTGCAAAACGCCCCGCTGTTGAAAAAGGTTATCATATCCCTGGTTTTATCACTGACATCCCCAGTGGAGACTAATTTATAGAAGTCGAGACTCGATCGGATAGTCTGTGTTCTTAGCGGTCATTAATAAATGTTACTTTCAATCGAATCTGGACCCTATTGATTTGCTACCCAAGTACTGCTCACATAGTGACTGAACGCTAGCATTGCAGGAATAAAAACAATCAATTGTTATAAGGTGTTTTGTTGAACATGAAAATACCTTAGTCAAGTTTCATTTCCTTCTATCATTGGAGCCTTCACTTCATACTTGCCATACTGAATTCCTGCGGAGAATGTAAAAGACGTGTATTAAAGTAGCGATAATAAAGTGATGATGCGTATTCCATATAATTCTCTCTGCTTGCTAAAGGATGAGTAGAACTTTACTATAAAAAAGGCCTGCGGATGCAGGCCTTAGTATCAGTTTATAGAAATATTATTTATAAAAATATTTTTGTGCGTTGTCTACCAATGTTTTTTCTATGCGATTGCTAGATTTACACTGGAGCTGTTCAACGGGAATAGTGCATTGATTGTCAATTTTCACAAGAAATTTTTTATCTGCTTGTGGTTTTGGAAAAACCTCAATTGTTAACTTCACGTTTGCAACGCTATTTATAGGATTCAAACTCAATTTTCCGCAATCACAAGCTTGCGTTGTAGTGACTTCTCTAGCGTTTGTGATGATAGAATTTTGATTGATCGTTTCAATATCAAAACCACTAAAATCAAGTGACCGCTTTAAAGCAAGAAGAGCATCTTCCTGTGATGTTGCAGATAATTCTTGAGTATATGTAGACTCATTTGAAACATCTGATTTTGTATCAGGTGACAATGCACAACCTGAGATGAATAAGATTGCTAACAGAATAGTTAATTTTTTCATTTTTTGCCTAAGTTCATGAGGGTTAGTAATAAATACAAATAAGGGGGAAAAGCCTATTTATTTTAAAATTAAAACCTTTCAATAACAATATCATGCGAGCAGTAATCCACATCAATGATCACTTTAATGACTAGATCATTTTATGTTGATTTCTTCTTCGAATAACCTAATCTTCTCAATCAAATGTGGATAAGAAACTAAGCCATTGTTATTCTAAGGCTTTTGAGTCCATTGAACGTAAATCATTATAAACGCCTGCATTCGCCGATTCATCAGTGTATGCATGCTCTTCTCCAATATCTGCCAGCAATGCTTCAAGATTAATTCGTAAGTTAAACCTTGTTAACTACCATGTCCGTAATAGTGGGATGTATTTCATGTGCCGCCGCAAGGCTTGCTAGTACCAACATGGATAAAAATAATACTAGGCAACTTATGTGTAACTGTATAGAGCTTGCGAAAACGAGATTTTTGAAATATATCATGTTTACAAATATAAATTTTAATCGTGCAAGCGTTAGCAGAAATCAGAATATACAGACAATGGTTGGGCAAGCATAGAAAGGTGAAATACAGGCTTTTAATGACTATGAGTTTCTCCACTTTGAGCTTTATAAAGATGGCAAAAAAAACTGCCGTTAATTCACGCCTTGGAGATCCTTACACGGAT
>CALKZN010000027.1 GCA_938002995.1 uncultured Arenicellaceae bacterium
TTCGAACAGCTGGACCTGATTTTTCTGCGGCGCCTGCAACGACTGAGCCAATTGATGCGGGTGCTGAAGTTGTTTGTGTTGCTTGAGCTGTTGGGGCTGGTGCAGCAGCTCCCTCCGTAATGATAGCGATGAGTTGTTGTGCTTCAACGCTACTGCCGACGTCAACTTTAATCTCGGTTAATACACCGTTGACGGGACTAGGCACTTCAAGAACTACTTTTTCTGTTTCAATGTCGACCAAATTATCATCGATCGCAACAGTGTCTCCAATGGCTTTATGCCATGCCACTAATGTGCCTTCAGCAACAGACTCAGGAAGGACAGGCACTTGGATTTCTATCGCCGCTCCAGAAGAGCTTGCTGGTGCAGCAGCTGGTGAGTTTTGAGTCGCTGCAGGAGCCTCTGATGCACCTTCGGTGATCATAATGATTGCTTGTTGAGCTTCAACGGTATCGCCTTCTTTGACTAGAATTTCGCTGATTGTGCCAGCAACACTTGAAGGTACTTCAAGAACTACTTTTTCTGTTTCGATGTCGATTAAGTTGTCGTCGATAGCAACGGTGTCGCCAACACTGACATGTAGTGCCGCAACGGTGCCATCTGCAACTGATTCTGGAAGGACTGGAACTTTAATTTCTGTAGCCATGATTTGATTTCCTAGCTTGTTTTTATCTATCGGTGAGTGAGTAGTTTTTCTTACTGAACTTGGTATGGGTTGTCATCTTTAAATGCTGAAAATGATGCTTCAACTAAACTATTTTGTTGTGCAACATGAACTTTCAAATAGCCTGCGGCAGGTGATGCTGACGCTGGACGACCTACGTATGACAATTTTTGTTTGTCGCTAATCGTTTGTCGTAACTGATGTTGTATCTGATACCAAGCGCCTTGGTTTAATGGCTCTTCTTGGGTCCAAACTATTTCAGTTGCATTTTTATATTTTTTGAACTCTTTATTCAGATCAGTTCTAGAGAATGGATATAGCTGTTCAATACGAATAATCGCTGTATCAGTGATGTTGTTTTCACGACGATATTCTAATAAATCAAAATAGACTTTCCCGGAACAAAGAATGATACGTTTTACTTTGGTGTTGGTTACTTTATCAATTTCGCCGATCACAGGCTGGAACTTGCCATCTGTTAAATCTTCTAAGTTTGATACTGATAGTTTATGACGTAATAGGCTCTTAGGAGTCATTACTACCAATGGTTTACGGTATGGGCGTAACATTTGACGGCGAAGCATGTGAAACATTTGCGCTGGCGTTGTCGGTGCGCATACTTGAATATTATAGTTAGCGCAGAGCTGTAAATAACGTTCTAATCGAGCGGATGAATGCTCTGGCCCTTGTCCTTCGTAGCCATGCGGTAATAACATAGTAAGACCACATAGACGGCCCCATTTTGCTTCACCACTTGATATAAATTGATCAATAACCACTTGAGCTCCATTGGCGAAATCGCCAAATTGAGCTTCCCAAATAACCATTCGTTCAGGGTCTGCTGTTGAATAACCGTATTCGTAAGCAAGAACGGCTTCTTCAGAAAGTACTGAATTGATTACTCTGAATTTTGGTTGATCTTTTTTTATGTTTTGCAAAGGTGTATAGCCTTCACGACGTTTAGTATTGTAGATCACTGCATGGCGGTGAAAGAATGTGCCACGTTCTGAGTCTTGGCCGGAAATACGAATGCCATGGCCTTGGTCGAGTAAACTTGCATAGGCGAGCGATTCAGCCATACCCCAATCGAGAGCTTGTTGGCCTTTGAGCATTTTTGAACGGCCTTCTAAAACCGCCTTAATACGTGCATGAGGTTCAAATTCATCAGGAATGGTAACTAATTTTTTGCCAAGAGATGTGAGTGTTCGTTTGCTAATAGAAGTGTTTGTATTGTCATCCCATTTGGTGCCAAAGTAACGATTCCAATCAATAGTGTGATCGCCTTGATGGTCTTCAAGGAAGTCTTCAGTGACCACATCTCCAGCTTCTAGTGATGCACGGTAATTGGCGATATATGCTTTTTCGTCAGCATCAGTAATTGTGCCTTCATCAATAAGACGTTGCGCATAAACGCGACGAGTCGTATCTATAGAGCGAATATGTTTGTACATGAGCGGTTGAGTTACTGCTGGCTCATCGGCTTCGTTATGACCATGACGGCGATAACAAACCAGATCTATAACCACATCTTTTTTGAACTTATTGCGATAGTCTAAAGCGATTTGTGTTGCAAAAACTACGGCCTCAGGATCATCACCATTCACATGTAGGATAGGCGCGTTGATCATTTTAGCAACGTCTGTGCAATAAGCGGTTGAGCGTGATTCAGATGCGACCGACGTAGTAAAACCAATCTGATTGTTAACAACAATATGAACTGTTCCACCGACTTTATAGCCTTGGCAGCCGGCCATATTGAATGTTTCCATGACCACGCCTTGGCCTGCAAAGGCTGCATCGCCATGAATTGAGATAGGCAATACAGAATGTCCTTCATAGTCATTGCGACGCAGTTGACGTGCTTTTACAGAACCATTAACGACTGGACTGACGATTTCTAAATGTGAAGGATTAAACGCGAGTGATAAGTGAGTTGGACCGCCTGGCGTTTTCACATCTGATGAAAAGCCCATGTGATATTTGACATCACCATCAGAAAATTGTGTTGTATCGAAATTGCCTTCAAATTCTGAAAATAGAGCGCTGGGTTTTTTACCCAAAATATTAATTAGTACATTTAGGCGACCTCTATGGGCCATGCCAATGACAATTTCTTTGATGCCATCGCTACCAGAGCGTTGCACCAGTTCATGTACCATTGGGATTAGTGATTCACCACCTTCGAGTGAAAAGCGTTTTTGACCTACATATTTTGTGTGTAAGTATTTTTCGATACCTTCCGCAGCAGTAACTCTTTTAAGTAATTCTATTTTTTTTGCTTTATCTAAATTAGCACCGTTTCTGAATGCCTCGATACGAGGCTCAAACCATTCGATTTCTTCCGTGTTAGTGATGTGTCGATATTCAACACCGATAGGGCCGCAATAAGCTGCTTTTAATGTTTTAAGAATATCTTTAAGACTTTGCTGTTCGCCGCCAGCGAGGGTTCCTGCTGGGAAAACAGTGTTTAAATCAGACTCGTTTAGATCAAAATAACCAAGTTCCAATTCAGGGGCAGGCTCCCGCTCCATTTGGTCGATGGGGTCAAATTTAGCGATTTTATGACCATAAGAACGATAAGCATTGATTAAGCGTGATGCTGCAGCTTGTTTGCCATCTTCACCGCCTTCATTGGTGATGGTGGCGTATTTATTTGAATATAATTCTAAATATTGAAAATGATTCTTCAGGCTTGGATCCACTGACTCAGGATCTTGTTTGTATTGTAAATACAATTCATCTAAATAATCGGCATTAGAACCGCTTAAGAATGAGTCAAAATTTGTAGGTTTGTTCATTGCGTTTTGCTTTAGTTTCAGTGTTGCGTTGTTGAGGCGCAGTTTTTGTCACATGTTTTATATTCTTTATTTGGTATTTATTTATCTTCTAGCTTAGTTTTGACTAATTCAGTATAAAGCCAAATAAACAATATGAAACAAATTGCATAAAAAATTTATTTTTTCAAGTTATCTATTATAGACATCATCCTGAAGGAGTAAACCACTTATTTTGTTGATTTTTTATTTCGTAAACAGAACACCAATAAGCATAAAAAAAGGGCTTATCTTTCGATAAGCCCTTCTTAGGAAATATGAAAACTAAATTAATTCAATATTTTATCTTTTGCTCATGGCTGAAACATCGCGG
>CALKZN010000028.1 GCA_938002995.1 uncultured Arenicellaceae bacterium
CATTTATTTTTCTATTGTGAAAATCCTTCAAGTTCACCGCTTACCCCTTATTTTATGAATATTTAATTTGTAGCCTTAATTATATAGTCACTCCACCATTGCATGATTATCCTTCTTTCATCCAGATACTCACTTCTATTATAAGCTGCTCTTACTTGGTTTCGTTCAGCATGTGCTAACTGCCGTTCAATCGCATCGGGGTTAAAACTAGACTCATTAAGTATCGTGCTAGCCGTTGATCGAAAGCCGTGCCCTGTAGTTTTACCTTTGTAACCCATTCTATATATGCAATTAATAATAGCATTCTCAGAAATAGCTTGCTTCGGACGTTGGGGGCTTGCGAAAACAAACTCTCTATGACCATTGTATTCTTTTATTTTTTCCAACAAGTCCAGTGTTTGCGATGTAAGCGGCACAATATGCTCTTCTTTCATTTTCATTCGCTTGGCGGGGATTACCCACTCTTTAGCTGTTAAATCGAACTCATCCCATTTAGCAAAACGTAATTCACCCGTTCTAACAAAGGTATGAATCAGCATGAGTGTCGATAAACGAATAAGCGGGTGTCCGTCATAGCGCTCTAAATCCTTTAGAAACTGTGGAAACTCTTTTTTTGACAAAGCATTCAAGTGTTTTACTTTGCGCGTTTTAAGCGTACCTTGTAACTGTGTAGCGGGGTTATCGGTTACACGCTCAGTTAATAAAGCATATTTGAATATCCCTTCTGCTCTTTGTCTTAATCGTGAAGCAACATCTAAAGCACCACGCCCCTCCACTTTCTTTAATACTTCTAAAAGCCTAACGGGTGAAATACGATCAATCGGGTCGTCACCAAGAAAAGGTATTAAGTCACGTTCAATTGATAACCAAACTTTCTTTTGATGCCCTTCAGACCATTTCTCAGATTGTTTATCAAACCATTCTTTAGCGACCAGTTCAAAGGTATTGGCATTTTTGAGTTTATCTAATCGTTTAGATTTAGCTGGATCATTACCATTGGCTAAAATGTCGAGCGCTTCATCTCTTTTCTTTCTGGCGTCTGCTAAGGACACTCTGGGGTAAACACCATGTGACAAGGTTTTTTGTTTACCGCTATAACGATAGTTTTGCCGCCAATACTTTGAGCCATTGCAATGCACATGCAAATACAAACCATGCGAATCAGAGACTTTATAGCTCTTTTCCTTGATCTTTAGGTTTTTGACTTTGGTATTGGTTAGCAAGTGATTGTTGGTACATTTGAATTTATACCAACATTTATACCAACAAATTTTATAGATGTCTATGGATTATATAAAACAGTAATAGACCTTAAAACCTTTTAAAATATTGTTTTCATATAACTTAATAGACTTCCTTGTACTTCCTAAAACCTTTAAATGGTGCCCAGAGCCGGACTCGAACCGGCACGACTTACGTCACTACCCCCTCAAGATAGCGTGTCTACCAATTTCACCACCTGGGCATACATCATTTAAAACTGTTCTAATAAATAACTATTAGTTGCTATTAGGCACTGCTGGAACTTCATCACCAGACGCCGGTGCATTTGGCTCTAATAACTCAGCTTTAGGAACTTCCGTTTGTGTCGATTGGTCCGGCACTGATGGAACGCTCGTGTCTGGGACTGCAGGCACTTCAGTATCTAAGTTTTCTAGAGAATCCAAAACAGACTCTTCTTGCTCGACTGGAGTAGTTGTATAACCATTGCCTTGCTGTGTATAGAAGTAAGCTAAACCAATACTTGATAGAAAGAATACGGCGACTAAAACTGATGTCAAACGACTTAAAAAGTTCGCTGAACCTCTGCTACCAAACATGCTTTGAGAGCCTCCACCGCCACCAAAGGCTGAACCTGCATCACCTTTGCTTTGCTGAATTAACACCAATGCAACTATAGCTACTGCTGAAAAAGCAATAACAACAAATAAAATCTTAGCGATCATACTTCACCCTTTAATATTCTGATTTTGTTCTTAGCTTGCTGCTTTAAGAATCGATATAAAACTATTTGGATCTAACGATGCTCCACCAACGAGGCCTCCGTCTATATCCGCCTGCGAAAGTAAATCAACCGCATTATCCGGTTTCATGCTTCCACCATATAAAATTCGCATTGTTTCTGCGATATCGTGTGTTTTTGAATGTGAACGCAAGTTTTCACGAATAAACGCATGCGTTTCTTGAGCCATTTCTGGAGTAGCCGTTTTACCCGTTCCAATCGCCCAAATTGGTTCATAAGCAATCACTGCATGCGCCCAATCATTTACATCAGAAGCATCAATAACCGCAGCAATTTGCTGAGCCAATACTTTCTCAGTAAAATTTGATTCACGCTGTTCAAGTGATTCACCCAAACACAAAACAGGTTTCAGGCCTGCACGTGCAATTTGTACAAATTTTTCAGCCACAATTTGATCTGTTTCCGCATAAATCTCTCTGCGCTCTGAATGACCAACAATCACATACTCACAAGCCGCTTGTTTCAACATTTCTATTGAAATTTCTCCTGTATATGCACCACTGTCATGCTGACTAACATTTTGAGCACCAAGACAGACATTCGACTGCTTATCAAAAGCACCTAACAAAGTAAAAGACGGACAAATCAATGCTTCAACAGTATCGGAAATGACACCTTCAGAATCGATTACAGACAGCATAGAATCTAGCAACGCAATGTCGCCATTCATCTTCCAATTTGCTGCAATAAGTGTGCGTCTAATCGTCATCGAAAATACTTAATATGTTGCTTAACTTTTTGTCTAAAATATTGACAGGGAAACAAAATAAATTTGTTGCGCGATGTTACCGACGAGATAAGCAGAAAGCAAGAGCTATGAGCGTTTATAAGGGATATATCAGCATATATACAAAACAGTTGTATGCATCCATAAGGAACTCCATTTAAACGATCACGCTATATCAAACTTTGGACTTGACCAGCTAACTGTTCACAACATTGACCCACTAACTGTTCATCCTCACCTTCGACCATTACTCGAATTAATGGCTCAGTTCCTGATGGTCTCAGTAAAACTCGACCTTTGTCCGCTAAGCTTTGTTCTGCCTGTTTCACTGCATCTAAAACATCTTGGTTAGAACAAGTTTCTTGTGCCGACTGTTTAGCACCCGACACAGATACATTAATCATTTTTTGTGGAAACACTTTATATTCCGCAACAATTTCAGACAATGATTCATCTCTCTCAGCAAGCGCTTCAACCACCAATAATGCAGCAACAAGTCCATCTCCAGTTGTCGATTTATCCAGGCAAATAATATGACCTGAGGACTCACCGCCAAATTTCCATTTTTTTTCTTGCATCATCTTCAACACATAACGATCACCAACTCCTGCCCTAGCAAAAGGAATACCAAGTGATTGAAAGCGCTTTTCAAGGCCTAGGTTAGTCATTAGTGTCCCTACAACACCACCATCAAGCTTACCTTTGTGGTGTTTACTTGAAACAAGCGTATAGAGCAGTTGATCGCCATCAATCACCTGACCTTGCTGATCAACCATCATCAGACGATCAGCATCACCGTCAAAAGCAATACCAAAGTCACACTTTTCTTCCAAAACAAAGGCACGTAAATCGTTCAAATGTGTCGAACCACATTGATCGTTGATATTAAAACCATTAGGCAAGTTATGCATGATTGATACACTCGCGCCTAATTCAGTAAAAATTTTTGGAGCAACCTGATATGCCGCACCATTGGCACAATCGATTGCAACCTTGATGCCTTTAAAATTAGTATCTGCAGCAATTGTACCTTTACAGTATTCAATATAACGTTCTGCAGCTGACACCATACGACTGGCCTTTCCTAATTCTTCAGCAGCCACCGTTTCCATGGTTTGCATTAAGGTTTCCTCGATCTCTAATTCAAATTCATCAGAAATCTTAAAACCATCGCCAGAAAAAAACTTAATTCCATTGTCATAAAAAGGATTGTGCGAAGCACTGATAACAACTCCAGCAGTTGCCCTTGCTGATCTAGTCAAATACGCAATTGCAGGTGTTGGGACTGGCCCCAGCATGACAACATTCATGCCTGCTGAGGAAATACCGGCTTCAAGTGCAGATTCTAAAATATAACCAGAAACGCGAGTATCCTTGCCGATCAATATTTGGCCTTTACCAAAATGCTTGCGCATGACTGTGCCTACCGCCCAACCAAGCTTTAATATAGTAAGAGGTGTAATCGGGTCAACGCCAAAACGGCCTCGAATGCCATCAGTACCAAAAAACTTTTTTGTTGTCATTATGAGTTTAAGTAGAAATTTTAATTCGCAATTAGAACGATTAATTTTAATAGTCGTTCCATAAGAACGTCTAAACAGCTTGAATAGCCGTTAAGGCAATAGTGTAAACAATATCATCAACTAAGGCGCCTCTAGATAAATCATTCACCGGTTTATTCAAACCTTGAAGCATTGGTCCAATGCTGATTACTCCAGCACTGCGCTGCACTGCTTTGTAAGTAGTGTTACCAGTATTCAAATCAGGAAAGATAAACACATTCGCTTTACCTCCGATTTTGCTATCTGGCGCTTTTTTCTTTGCCACACTTTCTACTGAGGCGGCATCATATTGCAATGGCCCTTCAATCAAAAGGTCCGGGCGTTTTTGTTGCGCTATGGCCGTAGCTTGTTTGACCAATTCAACATCATCACCCATACCTGAAGTGCCTGTACTATAACTAATCATTGCTACCTTTGGCTCAATACCAAATGCCAGTGCAGATTCGGCACTTTGAATCGCAATTATAGCCAACTGTTCTGGACTAGGATTGGGGTTGATAGCGCAATCACCATAAACCAGCACATTTTCAGGCAACAACATAAAGAAAACAGATGAAGCCATGCCAGCATCTGGATGAGTTTTGATTAATTGGAATGCAGGACGGATAGTATTAGCCGTGGTATGAATTGCTCCCGACACTAGCCCATCGACATCGCCATCAGCAAGCATCATTGTGCCTAAAACCACAGTATCTTGTAATTGTTTTTGAGCATCTTCGGATGTTAGGCCACGAGACTTACGACGCTCCACCATGCTTGGAACATACTTTTCAATGATCACATCGTTTGGTTCAATGATTTCAATATCATCAGGCAAAGATACGCCATGTTTTTTTGCCACCGCTTCAACTGAGTTTCTTTTTGCTAATAGTACGCATTTAGCAATACCCTTTTGATGACAGATAATCGCCGCCTGTACTGTCCGTGGCTCATCCCCTTCCGGCAAGACAATGCGTTTTTTTGCTTTAGAAGCTCTTTGAATCAAACTGTGACGAAATGCCGTAGGGGAAACTTTCACTGGCAAAGGTTGTGATAGTTGTTCTTTCAAATAGATAGCATCTATAAATTCAGCGGATTGTTCACTTGATTGATTTTGTGGAATAACTCCAATCAAATGACAAACTTCTTCATTTGAGAAAGAAAATTTTTGGCTCACACTATCAAGGTCATTCACCTCCGTTAAATCTGTTAGCAAAACACCTAGTATTTGATCAGAATCGATTCCATCATAATTCAACGCCGCCAATTCCAGTCGACTCATTAAATTATCCGACGAATCTTGGAGTGGCGATGCAACTAATATGGTTCGTGCATTAAGGGCATTAGCTATATCAGCATTGATTTCAGCAGCAGAAATCATTTGTGAAGAAATTAGCGCCCCTTCGACGACTAAAACATCAAGATCATTATTTGATTTCAATTGTTCAATTTTATCGACAATCGTCTCAAGAACATCAAACTTACGACCTGCACAAATATTTTGTATTACATCATCCACATCTAGTGATTCAATTGAAGGAATACCTCTTGGTATTGTCGCACTTTGAGCAGGATCCGCTATCGGACAAAAATATCCAACACTCAAATTTTGCTCAGTTAAAGCCGCAATAATGCCAGAACTAGCACCCTTCAAAATATCGCCACCAAATGTTGGTGTTAGAAAAAAAATTTGCATTGTATTCTCTTCGTTTAAATTATTATTTATCGTTGTTTTTCTATTTGATTAATCAGTGTCTATATTTCTATCGATTATTGATAGCTAGCAACTGCTTCAACCATTCTCACTGCGTCATACGTTTCTCGCACATCATGCACACGCACAATATTGGCACCATAAAGCGCTGCTTGTGCTGCCAAAGCGATACTAGCTGGCATTCTCTCATCGACATCACGACCTAATAAATCGTCAATCATTGATTTGCGTGAGCCTCCTATTAATATCGGAAAACCCAAATCACATAATTGTGGGACTGCCGCAAGTAATTTCAAATTATGTTCTAGTTTTTTACCAAAACCTAAACCTGGATCAATTATAATATGCTCTCTAGGAATTCCCGCTGCCTGACAAATTTTTGTAATATCCGATAAAAAATTACTTACTTCGACAACAACATCTTCATATTTTGGGTTTTCTTGCATTGTTCTAGGCTCACCTTGCATATGCATAACACAAACTGGCAAGCCAGAGTCTGCAACTATTTGAACACTCTCGGGGTTAGCCAAAGCCGTCACATCGTTGAGCATATCAACGCCCACTTGAACTGCTGCTCGCATAACTTGAGGCTTGCTTGTATCAACTGAAACGTGGATTTCAAAACGTGATTTTAAACCCTCAATAACAGGAATGACTCGATCAAGTTCCTCATCAATGCTCACTGAAGATGCACCTGGTCGGGTTGATTCTCCACCAATATCTAATATATCAGCACCTTCTTTGATAAGAGCTTCACCTTGCTTCAAGGCAGCATCTAGTGATGATAATTTACCACCATCAGAAAAAGAATCGGGGGTAATATTCATTACCCCCATGATCAAGCATTTTTCAGTATTTAACCAATCACTCATCCTTGAAACTATAATGCAAATTCGGCATTAAAACATCAGGTCCTTGTAATTTAGCTTTTCGATAAAACAGATTGATAACTGTTTTATCGAACTAAGCATAATCTTAGTAATTACTCAGGGATTGGTGAGTTCAAATCTGGATTAATATCCCGACCTTTTGAACTCTCTTCCGAATCATCAGTAGATGAAGAACCAGAAGACGGCTTATCATCAATATCATCAGGGCCTTTCGGCGTGATGCCTTTCATGATGTCATCAATTTGTTTGCTGTCGAGTGTTTCCCATTCCAGCAAATATTTCGTCATTGTTTCAACAGTATCATTCTTCTCTTCAAGAATTTTACGAGCACGTGCATATTGTTCACTCAAAATACGATTGATCTCATCATCAATAATTTTAGCCGTATCTTCACTGACTGTTTTATTTTCAGTGATACCTTGTTCATAGGTATACACACGCGTACCAAGCTTGTCACTCATACCCCAATGCACAACCATATTACGTGCAGTCTCAGTAGCACTTTGAAAATCACTCGATGCTCCAGTAGACATTTGATCAACAAACACTTCTTCAGCAATTCGTCCACCTAATGCAATCGCAATTCTGGCTAACAAGTATTCGCGTGTCGTTGAAACTTTGTCTTTTTCTGGAGAGCTCATCATAAAGCCCAAGGTCCGCCCACGAGGAATAATGGTTACCTTATGGACAGGATCAGCTTCTTTTTCCAAAGTTTTCGCAACAACCGTATGGCCTGATTCGTGATAAGCAGTATTACGCAAATCTTCTTCACTCATCACTGCCGAACGACGTTCAGGACCCATTACAACTTTTTCGCGAGCTTTCTCAAAATCATCTTTAGTAACTAATTTTTTCCCTGCTCGCGCAGCAAACAATGCTGCCTCATTAACCAAGTTTTCTAATTGAGCACCAGAAAACATAGGCGTTGTTCTAGCAATAGCTTTCAAATCAACA
Organism: uncultured Arenicellaceae bacterium; assembly: GCA_938002995.1. Lineage (GTDB taxonomy): Bacteria > Pseudomonadota > Gammaproteobacteria > Arenicellales > Arenicellaceae > CALKZN01. The sequence goes on from CALKZN010000028.1 coordinate 7,850, forward strand.
TCTTCGCCTAGAGGCACCTTGCGAGAGTGAATTTTCAAAATATATTCACGGCCACGAATATCTGGCAATGGCACAGTCACTTGGCGATCAAAACGTCCTGGGCGCAGTAAGGCTGGATCAAGAACATCTGGCCTGTTAGTTGCAGCAATGACAATAACGCCTTCATTGCCTTCAAAACCATCCATTTCTACTAATAGCTGGTTCAGTGTTTGTTCGCGTTCATCATTGCCACCACCGACACCTGAACCACGTTTGCGGCCTACCGCGTCAATCTCATCAATAAAAATGATACAAGGAGCATTCTTCTTTGCTTGTTCAAACATGTCTCGCACACGTGATGCACCAACACCGACAAACATTTCAACAAAATCCGAACCAGATATTGAGAAGAATGGAACTTCGGCTTCACCAGCAATTGCTTTAGCTAGCAATGTTTTACCAGTACCAGGGCTGCCTGTCATCAAAACCCCTTGAGGAATTCTTCCGCCTAAGGCTTGGAATTTTGAAGGATCACGTAAGAAATCTACAATTTCTTGAACTTCTTCTTTTGCTTCTTCGATACCAGCAACATCCTTGAAGGTGATGCTGTTATTTTCTTTATTAAGCATACGTGCTTTGCTTTTACCAAAGCTCATCGCGCCGCCTTTGCCGCCACCTTGCATCTGACGCATGAGATAAACCCATACTCCAATGAACAAGACTAGTGGCAAAAGGTTCAATAATAGGCTTTTTAAAAATCCAGGCCCTTCGATTTGCTTTGCTTCAATTTCAACGCCTTTCTCAATCAAAGTATCTATCAACTTTGGATCATCTGGCATAACAACTTCAAAGCCATTTCCGTTACTCAATTGGCCCCGAATTTTATCGCCTTGAATTTGAACTCTCTCAACTTCACCAGAATTCACACTTTCTAAGAATTTAGAGTAGTTATACGCCCCAGAAGTTCCAGCAGGGTTATTCGGACCATTGAAGTTATCCATCACCGCGCTAGCGATAAAAGTAAGAAACAATGCAAAAATGATGTATTGAGTAATTTTGTTCAAAATACCACCTATTCAACCTATGTAGTGTTTACAGCTATCTAACCAAATTAGTTAGATCTTATATTATATGACCGTCTTTATTAATTCTGCCTTTCATCATAACTAAGCTAAGTGAAATTTAACCAATGTTCACATAAAAAAATGTATATTTTTTCTATCAACCTAATCTATTTTAGTTATCAAAAAGTGTTGCTTTAATTGTTGTACTCAAAAAGTAAAGCTCTTTGCTACCTGGTCTAGATGCTGAGGGCTTTCGAACGGCATTTTTTTGAAACATTTTTTTAGTTTGACCGCGGTAACGCTGCGCAGCTCCCCCTTCAAATAATTTCACTAGCAAACGCCCTTCAGATTTCAAGTTTTGTTCACAAAAGTATAAGATAGAATCAAGCACCACTTCAAAGCGTGCATTATCAACATCCTTTACACCTGTAATATTAGGGGCAATATCTGAAATCACAAGGTCAAATTTTCGACCTTGAGTCAAATTCATGACCCTTTCAATCGTGCTGGCTTCTGTAAAGTCACCTTGAATAAATTCAACACCTTGCAAAGGCTCCATTTCTAACAAATCAAGAGCAATCACTTCTATGTCAGGATAATTGCGCACAATATATTGAGACCAACCTCCAGGAGCTGAACCCAAGTCTGCAACTAATATCCCTTTTTTCAAGAGCTTATCTTGCTTATTGATCTCATCTAGCTTGAAAACAGCCCTAGAACGATAGCCTTGACCTTGAGCTTTTTTAACAAAGGGGTCGTTAATATGCCTGTTAACCCATTCCCTATTGCTCTTATTTTTAGGCGTTTTTTTATTTGGTCTGCGTTTACCACTCATTTAACTTATTTTTTTCTCACAATTATTGATATCTCAAGCTGAAAAAACTGTTTTAGCCTGCGACATCCAGTAGAATACGGGATTCCTTATTAAAGATATACATCAATGCAACTTACTGGAAAGCAGAAGAATTATCTTCGCGGTCTTGCTCACAATATCAATCCAATTATCACTATTGGCTCCAATGGTCTTTCTGAAGCAGTTCTCAATGAACTGAAAGCCGCTTTAGAATATCACGAGCTATTAAAAATTAAACTTCCTGCAGATGACAAAGCCACGAAAGCTAGCTTAATGGCCACTATTTGCACTGAAACTACTAGTGAACCGGTTCAATTAATCGGCAGGGTTGGTGTTATTTATAAACAATCCGAAAAGCAGAAAATTATTATTCCTGTTTAGATCTAATATAAGAGGTTTCTCATCAGGAAAAACCTCTTTTTTATAAATTGATTTTTTTATGATTTATTAGGCGGCCTTAAATTAGTCGACACCAATCTTAGTCATAGCTGACTTCTAAAATCTCATAAGTACGAGTACCAGCTGGCGCTATCACCTCGACTTCATCACCTTCCTCTTTACCTACTAATGCGAGACCAATCGGTGAACTAACTGACACTTGGCCTAGGTTAATGTCAGCTTCTAAGTTACCTACCAACTGGTAACTAACTTCTTCTTCTGTCTCAACATCATATAATTTTAAGGTCGAACCAAAAACGACTTTACCCTGTATACCAAGTTTGCTCGGGTCAATGACTTCAGCAATGGATAATTGGCTCTCTAACTCGGCAATACGTCCTTCGATAAAACCTTGTTGGTCTTTGGCTGCATCATACTCAGCATTTTCAGATAAATCTCCGTGAGCACGAGCCTCTGCAATAGCGGCGATCACATTAGGACGATCAACGCTCTTAAGTTGTTTTAATTCAGCGCGAAGTTTTATTTCGCCTTTTTTTGTCAGTAATACTCTATCAGTCATTATTCTTGCCTTTTGCGCTTCTTTCTATATTTCATAAGGAGTTTTAAAGAGAATTACAAATCTTGTAAACGGCGCACACGCTTCTCTCCGCCCAATGATTCATGTGCAGCACATGCTGCTTTTGCTGCAGCAATTGTCGTGTAGTACGTCACTGAATGAACCAAAGCCTGTCTACGGATTGTATATGAATCTTTCAAGCTCTGCTTTCCAGAAGTTGTATTTACAATTAAATCCACTTCACCATTGATAATAAGATCAACGATATGCGGCTGGCCTTCTTTGACCTTATTTACATCAGTTACTTTAACACCCGCCTCACGCATTAGCGCGGCAGTACCTTTAGTGGCCAACACAGTAAAACCACTATTTGACAAATATGCAGCTACTTCGATTGCAGTTTTTTTATCCGCATCGCGTACTGAAATAAATACTTTACCTTTTTGGGGAATAACGGCGCCAGAGCCTAACTGAGATTTATCAAAAGCCTCACCAAAAGTATCACCAACACCCATGACCTCACCAGTGCTCTTCATTTCAGGGCCTAAAACCGTATCAACACCTGGAAATTTAACAAACGGGAAGACAGCCTCTTTGACAAAGAAATGTTTAGGGATAATTTCTTCCGTTTCACCAAGCTCAATCAAAGTTTTACCCGCCATACATCGCGCGGCAACTTTTGCTAAAGGTCGTGCTGTTGCTTTAGAAACGAAAGGTACTGTTCTGGACGCACGAGGGTTGACCTCTAAAACATAAATTGTGTCTCCTTTCACGGCAAACTGTACATTCATGAGCCCAACAACGTTTAATGCTAAGGCCATTTGCTTAGTCTGTTCACGTAATTGTTCTTTAATGCTTTCGCTTAAACTAAAAGGCGGTAAAGAACATGCTGAATCACCTGAATGCACTCCAGCCTCTTCAATGTGTTCCATAACACCGCCGATTACTACACTACTGCCATCACAAATAGCATCAACATCAACCTCAATTGCATCATTCAAGAAACGATCCAAAAGTACAGGTGATTCATTCGAGACTTGAATGGCGTTTGCCATATATCTTTCAAGATCTGCACGTTCATGAACAATTTCCATTGCACGCCCACCCAACACATATGAAGGTCGAACAACTAAGGGATAACCAATTTCTTCAGCGCGTTCAAGTGCTTGCTCAGTATTGCTCGCAAGACGATTAGGCGGCTGTAACAGGCTTAAACGGTTCAACAATGCTTGGAACTCTTCTCTATCTTCTGCATCATGAATCGCTTGCGGTGAGGTGCCAATAATAGGCGCGCCAGCTTCTTCCAACGGACGTGCTAGCTTTAATGGAGTCTGACCACCATATTGCACAATAACGCCAGTAGGGTTTTCTTTGTGTACTATTTCTAGTACATCTTCTAGCGTTAATGGTTCAAAGTACAAACGATCAGAAGTGTCATAATCGGTTGATACTGTTTCAGGGTTACAATTAACCATAATCGTTTGATAGCCATCTTCGCGCAATGCCATAGCAGCATGTACACAGCAATAGTCAAACTCAATACCTTGACCAATACGATTTGGGCCTCCGCCAAGTACCATAATTTTTTGTTTCGCTTCAGGCTCTGATTCACACTCTTCTTCATAGCTTGAATACATATAGGCCGTAGCTGTCGCAAACTCAGCAGCACAAGAATCAACACGCTTATAGACAGGGCGAATATTCAAGGCATGTCGATGTGAACGAAAATCACCTTCCGATTCGCCCAATACTTCAGCTAAACGTACATCCGAGAAACCAGAACGTTTGAGGTGAAACATTTCACCTGCTGTGATCTCGGACAATTTGCGGCCGGATAATGCTTTTTCTTGAAGAATAAGGTCTTCAATTTCCGTCAAAAACCATGGATCAATACCTGTGGTTTCAAAAACTTCTTCTACCGTTTGGCCTACACGGAAGGCATCACCTAAATGCCATAGGCGATCTGCTTTCGGTATACGAATCAAATCATGAAGGATATCTAAATCATCATCATTGAGCTTTCTATCAGGCAAGCTACTTTCAAAGCCATAACTTCCAATTTCCAAACTACGCATAGCTTTCTGCAACGACTCTTGGAAAGTACGGCCAATCGCCATAGCTTCACCAACTGATTTCATTTGAGTGGTTAAATGATCGTCAGCTTGAGGGAACTTCACAAAATCAAAACGTGGGATTTTAGTAACAACATAGTCAATGCTTGGTTCAAATGATGCTGGAGTCAAGCCACCTGTAATATCATTACTAAGCTCATCTAAGGTATAACCGATTGCCAGTTTTGCGGCAATTTTTGCGATAGGAAAACCTGTTGCTTTTGATGCCAATGCTGATGAACGTGACACACGCGGATTCATTTCAATAATGATCATGCGGCCATTTTCTGGGTTCACTGCAAACTGCACATTTGACCCACCCGTATCAACACCAATTTCGCGAAGAACCGCCAAACTGGCGTCACGCATGATCTGGTATTCTTTATCTGTCAATGTTTGAGCAGGAGCCACTGTGATTGAATCACCAGTATGAACGCCCATAGGATCAAAATTCTCAATTGAACAAACAATAATACAGTTGTCCGCATTATCACGAACCACTTCCATTTCATATTCTTTCCAACCTAAAATACACTCTTCGATGAGCAATTCATCTGTTGGGGAAGCATCCAAGCCACGCGCACAAATATCTTCAAACTCTTTACGGTTATAAGCAATACCACCGCCTGTGCCACCCATTGTAAATGAAGGCCGGATAATGACTGGAAAACCTAAATCAGACAAAATCCTGTCCGCATCTTCCATATTATGAGCAATATCGCCTTCAACCATATCTAAGCCAATTTTTATCATGGCTTTTTTGAATTTGTCGCGATCTTCAGCCTTGTCGATTGCCTCTCTGCGAGCGCCAATCATTTCTACACCATGCTTAGCTAATACCCCTTCTCTCTCTAGATCAAGTGCACAGTTCAATGCTGTTTGGCCGCCCATGGTTGGCAACAACACATCTGGTTTTTCTATTTCAATAATTTTTTCAACTTCTTGCCAACGAATTGGTTCAATATAAGTTGCATCTGCAAAACCAGGATCCGTCATGATCGTGGCAGGGTTTGAGTTCACTAAAATAACTCGAAGCCCTTCTTCTTTAAGTGCTTTACAGGCTTGAACACCTGAATAGTCAAATTCGCAGGCTTGGCCGATGACAATGGGTCCAGCGCCGATGATTAAAACTGATTGTATATCTGAACGTTTAGGCATAATGATTTCTTACAATGTAGGTATAGTGGCTTGGCTATCAGTTTCTATGTAATTATTTAGCTGTTTGCATCGATTCTATAAAGCGTTTAAACAATGGTTCAACATCATGAGGGCCAGGACTTGCTTCAGGGTGTCCTTGAAAAGAAAAAGCCGGACAATCAGTTCGTTCAATACCTTGTACAGTTTTGTCAAACAAAGACCGATGAGTTATTGAAATATTTTCAGGAAGTGATTTTTCATCAATGGCAAAACCATGGTTTTGCGAAGTGATCATGACACGTTTAGTTTTCAAATCCTGCACGGGATGATTTGCGCCATGGTGGCCGAACTTCATTTTTTCAGTCTTAGCGTTTGAAGCAAGGCCTAACAATTGGTGTCCTAAACAAATACCAAAAATTGGCAATTTTGTCGCTAAAATTTCCTGAATTGCAGTAATTGCATAGTCACAAGGCTCTGGATCACCGGGACCATTAGAAAGAAAAACACCATCAGGGTTCATTGCTAATACATCTTTAGCAGGAGTATTCGCAGGAACGATAGTCAAGTCACAGCCCAAGCTAGTTAAAATTCTCAAGATATTGTGTTTAACACCAAAGTCATAAGCAACTACTTTATATTTAGCGTCTTTGGCTTCAAGTAGTCCATAACCTTCACCTAATGCCCATTTGCTTGTATTCCAAGAGTAAGACTCTGAAGTTGTGACCTCTTTGGCCAAATCCAAACCAGCCATTCCAGGAAATGATTTCGCGATAGTTAAGGCTTGATTTTCATCAATCTTATCTCGAGAAATACCCGTGAGAATACAGCCTCCCATAGCGCCCTTTTCACGTAATATACGAGTTAGCCTACGGGTATCAATATCAGAAATTGCGACAACACCATTCTTCTTAAGATAGTCACTAAGCGACATACCACCATCAACACGCATACGAAAATTGCTTGCGCGTTTTGGTAAATCACGAATAATCAACCCTGAACAGAAAATGCTATTTGCTTCTTCGTCTTCGGGGTTAACACCCGTATTGCCTATATGGGGATAGGTCAGGGTTACCATCTGTTTGGCATAAGATGGGTCCGTTAAAATTTCCTGATATCCAGTCATCGAAGTGTTAAAAACCACCTCACCGACAGTTGAACCTTCAGCACCAATTGACTTCCCCCAGAACAGGGAGCCATCTTCAAGAGCAAGAACAGCGTTTTGTTTCATTGACTATCCAAAAAAGCGTTATAGAAAGCAATCGCAACAAACAAATCACACACCTAAAAAAAGGGAGAAGCTATTATCTATTTAAAGATTTTAGCTTCTCCCGGATGTTTTTTTGTGGTGTTTGACGTGTCGCAATCACCTAGTAGTTAAGTTGACGTATTCTAATCAGAACGGCAATTTTTAGCAATTAGCTTTATAGAGAAAAGCGAAGAAAAGAAACGCTTTTAATAAAAAATTAATAAAAACCACTAACTTTTTTTCAAACCAAGCACATCTTGCATATCATACAAGCCTGCAGGCCTTCCAACCAACCATTTCGCCGCTCTTACAGCGCCATAAGCAAAAGTCATTCGACTCTCAGCTTTGTGCGTGATTTCAAAGCGCTCTCCTTCGTTGGCAAACATAACGGTATGATCGCCAACGACAGATCCCGCGCGAATGGTGCTAAAACCAATTGTTTTAGGATCACGTTCGCCGGTATAACCTTC
>CALKZN010000029.1 GCA_938002995.1 uncultured Arenicellaceae bacterium
TTAGCTGCCTTGACCAATAAATTATCAACTCCACCTGCTTGCAACTCTTTGCCTGAGCTTGGCTTAATTTTTTCTGATTGCGGCTGGTTAAATACAATCGTAGTATTGTTATTATCGTTTACTTGCTCTTCAAACAGCTCATGCTGATCCGGACGAACCAACCTCAACGCCATCATAGAGACACGGCCTGGCCTGACAGAGCCATCAGCCAACTTCATATATAGCTCATCGGCATCTTCTAACTTCATAGATTTTGCCAAACGCTCTATATTCACATCAGGAACATTCATTCGATGCAATTCTTTATCTAGAATTTCTCGGCCATAGGCGAGTGTTTCATCACGATTTTGAAAACGAAAATAATGCTGAATAGCAGAACGAGCGCGACGAGTTTTAATGTAATTGTGATGCGAACTCAACCAATCAAGACTAGGTGAAGCATTTTTATTGGTAACCACTTCGACACGTTGGCCTGTTTGTAATGGTGTAGTAAGCGGAACCATCTTGCCGTTCACCAGTGCTCCACGGCATTTATGCCCTACTTCAGTATGAATTCGATATGCAAAATCAATCGGGGTAGCTCCTAACGGCATATCAATCACTTTGCCTTTAGGTGTGAACACATAAATACGCTCTTCAAATACATCATCTTGAACGCGTTCTACAAATTCACTCGCATCAACAACATCGTCTTTCCACTCCATGAGTTGTCGAAGCCATAAAATTTTATGCTCCAAGGAAGAGTCGCTCTTGGCACCTTCTTTATAACGCCAATGTGCAGCAACACCTAACTCGTTTGCTTTATGCATTTCAATCGTACGAATCTGTATTTCTATCACTCGACCCTGTGGGCCAATCACTGCAGTATGAATAGATTGATAGTTATTTTCTTTTGGTGTCGCAATATAATCATCAAACTCACCAGGAATATATTTCCATTGAGTATGAATCAAACCCAAAGCGGCATAACATTCTTGAACTGAATCAACCAACACTCTGACAGCGCGAATGTCATAGACATTTTCAAAGTCGAGATTTTTACGCTTCATTTTTGCCCAAATACTATATATATGTTTTGACCTACCTTTGACATCGCCATTAATATTGACTTGCTCTAACTGTTCAGCTAATTCATCAACAAAATCAGCAATATATTCATCTCGATCGACTCGTTTATCTTTAAGCTTTTTAGCGATTTCCATGTAGGTGTCAGGCTGAATATAACGAAAGGCTAAATCTTCTAACTCCCACTTCAACTGCCATACACCCAAGCGGTTGGCAAGTGGTGCAAAAATTTCTAATGTTTCTCTAGATTTTGCGACTTGCTTGTGCGCGGGCATATGCTCCATCGTGCGCATATTATGCAAACGATCACTAAGCTTTATCAAAACTACGCGAACATCTTCGACCATCGCGAGCATCATTTTCCGCAAACTTTCAACACGATTTCTTTCTTGATTCTGTTGCTTATTAATAGAAGGAATAGATCCGTCATCATTCAAATCTACAGCATGCTCATCCTCGGCGAACTCCTGGATGCCTTCCATCTTTGTCACACCATTAACCATCATGGCAACACATTCACCAAACTCCTGGCGTAAATCTTCCAAAGTGACATCAGTATCTTCAACCGAATCATGCAATAAAGCAGCAATGACAGCCTCATAATCCAGACCCAGCTCATGCACAATAGCAGCTACTGCAAACGTATGATTTACATAGGCTTCTCCAGAGCGTCGCACTTGTCCTTGATGGCAATCGATAGCGTACAAGGCTGCTTTATGGATCATTTCCAATTCTTTATCAGTATGCCCTTCAGAGATCGAGTTCAGCCATAACGGAACATTTTCCGCTGGCAATGTCATCTGAGAACTAGAATGGGCAACTGCTTGTACCATATTTTTTACACGTAATAATTGAAAAATAAGACTAATAGTCTAATAAACTGTTAATTTAACACTAAAAATAAAATATTATGCTACCAATTACCAGCACTTTAACAGCATAAATAAAGACTTCGTCATAACAGCATCAGCTATCAAATCCGACTGTCTTCATCATAATCGCTGCTTTATTTAGCAATTCTTGGTATTCATCTTCTTCTTCAGAATCCATAACAATACCTCCGCCAGCCGAAAAGTAACCTTTTCCATCAGCTGCAGTAATTGTTCTAATAGCGATATTGGTTTGCATATTCCCTCTAAAATCAATCCAACCAATAGCACCGCAATACACACCGCGACAATACGGTTCTAACTCGTCAATGATTTCCATTGCACGTTTTTTAGGTGCTCCGGTTATAGATCCTCCAGGGAAACACGCTTGCAATAAATCCAATGCATGAAAATCTGCACGCAGCTTTCCTGAGACATGACTCACTAAGTGATGAACATTGGCATAACTCTCAATTGCAAATAGCTTGGGAACTTCAACTGAACCTATTTCACACACTCGTCCTAAATCGTTACGAAGTAAATCGACAATCATCACATTTTCAGCCTGATCTTTAGTACTCACTTCTAACTCATTCGCTAGGGCTAAGTCATGCTCCAACACCTGTAAATCGCGAGGTCGAGTGCCTTTAATCGGGCTGGTTTTAACATTTCCATCAAAGCACTCAATGAACCGTTCTGGTGAATTAGACAACAATTGCGCAAAAGGGAAATTCATATACGCGCCAAAAGGTGCAATACTAATTGCTCGCATTTTCAAATAGCTTTGCCACGAATTCCCAGAAATAGCCATTTCAAAACGGTTCGTAAGATTGATTTGATAACAATCCCCATCATTCAAATATTGTTTTATTTTAGAAAACTTCTCACCATATTCTTCGCGGTTAAGCGCCGTTTGCATGTCTCCAACTATTTGCCAAGCATTGCTAAGATCGGTTTGACTTTTAACGCCATAGTCCAAACTATTAATTTTCTCTAGCCAAAACTCTTTCAGAGTAATATTTTTACCTGTGACATCAATGAACCAGCTTTTTTTGCGTTGATGACAGGTCACTACTGCAACTTCATAAATACCGACAGCCATATCTGGCAAACCAATATCATCTTGAGCATGCTCTGGAAGTTCTTCGATACGACGAGCAAGTTCGTAACCAAAATAGCCTACCGCACCTCCAAAGAAAGGCAACGATTGCTCACTATTCTCATTTTCTTGACTCTCACCTGAAGAAACCACATCAATAAAATCTGCTTGGCTAAACTCATAATCCAGCAACAACTGTTTCAACAATTGGAATGGGCTTTCTGAAGATGTTGATAATAAGGCCCGACCGGCACAATCTTTGTAATTTGCAGGGCCGTAATGTTCGGTTTCTTCGCCGTAGGTCAGCAAAATTGATTCAGGTCTACAAACAAGAATATCTATCCCTTTATTTGCTAATGTGGAATCAGTCGAACGAGTCGAATCATAAGAAACACCGCTATCTAAATATTGTGACCACGCCTCACCCTCAACAAGGTTAAACAAACTTGAGGTGTCCTTTATATAGTCGTGTAATTCCAGAATTTTCATCAATTATTTCGATGTCATATTATTGTAGTAGCTAAAAAACGGCTTTTTAACGAGCTTGAATTAATTCTCGTAACAAACTTGTTGCATACTGCCCTCGCCCTAAGGTGAAATTTAATTCCAAATGATAAGTAGAGTTTGTGAATTCACTTTGTTCGTCATGTTCAACAAAAGTCCAACTTAAATCTTCAGGAACAAAACGAATTGCTCGACGAGAATAGTCTAACCCTTCTTTTTCAAGCCCACTTTTAAAAACAGAAAATTGATTTACTATTTCAGCTTCAAACAAAACTAAATCATGCGCTTGTTTCATGGTTTCAGCAACACCTTTTCCCCATAATGGCGCAGTTGTATGAATATCTTTTTCCTGAATTCTTCGTTGCGCATCAGGCAAATCTTCTGCAATAAAAAACTGCCTAGATCCTTCAAGATTTAAAGGCTCTCCTTGTTGCGGGGTTAACCACGTACCTGCGTGTAATCGCTCAGAAAGCACACAATTGAACATCCAAGACCTTGCGCTTGAAAGCAACATAGAACGCTTCTGACGCTGCTTAATCCTTCTTCCTGAAGCAAGCATACTAGAAGCTTGTTGTAAGTTGCTGCCGCCACGTCCAAAACGTTGTTCACCAAAATAACTAGGAACACCTTGTGTTTGTAATAATGTTAACCGTTGTTCTAATAAGTCCCTACTACCTTCTATGTGGCGCAACAGTATCTTAAAACGATTCCCCTTATGGGTTCCACGTCTTAGCTTACGATTATGCCTTTGTATTGATTGCACTTTGACGGCATCGGTTTGAATTTGATGCCAGTCAGGTAGAGCTTCGTCTTTAATGCCTGGCAACCAAACGCTGAACCATTGAGTTGTACTGGCAAGGAAGTCTTTCATACCCGATATACCAATATCTTTAGGATGAATATTTGCCAGTGTTGCTAGCGACTTAGCTACTTGATCAGAATGTGTTTTCTCTTTCGCTATTTGCAACCATATATGCTCTCCTTCACCAGTACTCTCAACATCCATGAGTTCATCAACTTGGAAGTCTTCTGGCTTTGATTTAATCGTCGCAATTACCGATGGAGGTGTTCGAGTGCCATCAGAAAAATACAATTCAGAATAAAATTTTTCGCTAAACAATGGACTTTGTTGGGACATTCTTGAGTAACCTTTACCATTTATTGGCAGTAATTTTGATATCAGCGTTTATCGTCTTGCTCGAAAAAATGCTTTTAACATCGCGGTCGATTCTTCAGCGCAAACACCTGACACAATCTCACAGCGATGGTTCAATGCAGGATTATCAAGTAATTGAAATACCGATTCGGCAGCGCCTGTTCTTGGATCATGCGCTGCAAACACCACACGGTCAATGCGCGCATGTACGATAGCACCTGCGCACATCGCACAAGGTTCCAGAGTCGCGTAGAGTGTTGCATTTGTTAATCGATAGTTTTTTTGTTGTTGGCATGCATTTCGAATCGCTTGGATTTCTGCGTGAGCACTTGGATCGTGTTGAGCAATTGGTTGGTTCCAACCTGTACCAACAAGCTTATTATTACTAACTATCAATGAACCAACAGGCACCTCACCCGCTTGTTCTGCTCGCTTTGCAAGTTCTAAGGCTTCTCGCATCCAATGTTCATCATCCAACATAATATTCTCTATATTAGATACATTCATTATGGCTAAGCAAAATCGGCATGCTGACGAATAAGCGTTAAGGCCTTTTGTGTTGACTCATGAGGAGAATCATTCTCTTCATCCGTAATCAATTCAATATCAGCGACAGCTTGATACAATGGCATTCGTTCGGCGTATAAATCAGCGAAGGTCATGCCTTCTTTTATGACAATAGCTCTAGTAGAAAAATCCTTAATGCGCTCACTCAATGTCTCAAATGAGGCTCTCAAATGCACAACTATAGCGTTTTTCTTCAAATACATCACCGCTGATTTTTGATATATCGCACTTCCACCCGTTGCAATAACTAAATCATCTTCAACTATTCCTTCTAGAGCTTGGCACTCATACTTACCATAAGCGTCATTGCCGAGCTCATCGAGCGCTTGTTGCGTTGGAATGCCACAGATTTCTCTGATCAAGATATCAGTATCGATTAAGTTTTTATTTAAGGATTCAGCCAATAAGGCTCCTAGTGTGCTCTTGCCAGTTCCAGGCATACCAACAAGCAGGATATTTTTTTTATTCATACATTAAAACGTGACTAAATCACTACTTAGAAATCAACAAGATGCTCAAACAAACTGAGGCGAAGCACTAAAGAGACAATTTTGCCATAATTTTAAGATTTTCGAATCAACAAATGTAAGATACGGCATAATAAAGCTATCAAACCTAAACTCATCAATCTTAGAACACCTCAAACTAAGAACACTAAACATAGCCTCCCAAAATAACAAGAATATGCAAATTTCAGGTCAAATCAAAAAACTCACAAGCAATGTCAACCCAGATACACGCCAAGTCAGTTACTCCCTACCTATCGGAGATCAACAGCTGCCATTAAATGATCTCATTGGACAACGTTTACAAATCACTTTTTCTGGAGAAATTCACTGTATTAATTGCGGCCGAAAAACAAACAAAAGCTTTGCTCAAGGGCACTGTTTCCCATGTATGCGTTCTCTAGCCAGCTGCGATATGTGCATCATGAAACCTGAATTATGTCACTACCATGAAGGCACTTGCCGTGAACCAGAATGGGGCGAAACAAACTGTTTCACCGATCATTTTATTTACCTATCCAACACTTCAGGTTTAAAAATTGGTATCACAAGAGGAAGCCAAATCCCTACTCGCTGGGTCGATCAAGGCGCTGTTGCGGCCATGCCCATCTATAGAGTCGCAAATCGTCGTATTTCTGGCCTTTTAGAACATCCTGCTGCACAACTCATCGCAGACAAAACCAATTGGCGTACGATGTTAAAAGGCGACATCATTCCTGTCGATATCAAACAAAGATGGGAAGAGTTAAAACCTCAACTAGAAGAAATTGCTCAAAAAATTCGAACTGAACATGGTGAAGAGTCAATTGTTTTTGCTGATCACCAAGTCAGAGAATTTGATTATCCTGTGATTGAATACCCAACAAAAGTCGCCTCTCACAATTTAGATAAGGCCGGCCAAGCCGCTGGAAAACTGATGGGCATCAAAGGCCAGTATTTTATATTCGACACTGGGGTTATGAATGTACGAAAATATACAGGCTATAACCTAACCGTAGAAACCTTAGATTAGCAGTTGTTAAAATATCTAGTATACCTTTGGATCACTTTTAACAGTGATTCACTCATTGATCAATTGATTAAGGCGTTCCATCAGTTGCATATCAGGCTTTTGACAGAGTAAATGATTTATTTTAGCAATTTTTGCAGCTGGAGCATTCCACCATTGCAAATCTAGAAATGCTTCAATAATAGCACCATCAAATCGATACTTAATATGTTTGGCTGGGTTACCACCAACTATTTCATAAGGCTCAACATCTTTAATCACTGTTGCGTTTGCTGCAATAACAGCACCATTGCCTATTGAAACACCTGACATTATCGTAGCTCCAGCTCCAAGCCAGACGTCGTTTCCTATAACTATATCTCCGCTGCTAAGTGGGTGGCCAACAATCCCTTGCCCTCCAAGCTGAGACTTAAAAATGTGTCCAAATGGATAAGTAGAAGCCCAATCAATTCGATGATTTCCACCTAAAAACACTCTGATTGCATGAGCAATAGAACAAAATGAGCCGATAGTTAAATTTGCACCCTCACCCCATTCTCTAACTTCCATATTTTCATAACCATAAGAAAAACGACCAATTTCTATGGTGCTATTACCTAGCTTTCTATGATTCGCCTTTGAAGGATCCTCAAAAGTAGGCATGTTTATCAGCTTAGTCATGTTTTAGAACTAAATTTAAACGTTAGAAACCAAGAATAAATCCTTAGTTATTCCCACTCAATCGTTGCCGGTGGCTTGCTAGACACATCGTAAGTAACACGACTAATCCCGCGAACTTCATTAATGATTCTTCCCGAGACTTTGCCTAGCAAGTCATATGGAAGTGGTGCCCATGTTGCCGTCATAAAATCGATCGTTTGCACAGCTCGTAAAGCAACCACATATTCATAAGCTCGGTTATCACCAACCACGCCTACTGACTTTACAGGCAGGAATACAGTAAACGCTTGACTGGTCTTATCATACCAGCCTGACTTCTCAAGCTCTTCAATATAAATCGCATCCGCCAAACGCAGAATATCCGCATATTCTTTTTTGACTTCACCAAGAATCCTCACACCCAAACCAGGTCCAGGAAACGGGTGACGATAAATCATTTTTGTAGGCAAGCCTAGCTCAACACCAATTTTACGTACTTCATCTTTGAACAACTCTCGCAAAGGTTCAAGCAATTCCAAATCCATATCATCTGGCAAACCGCCAACATTATGATGAGATTTAATCACCTTGGCTTTACCGGTTTTTGAGGCTGCCGATTCAATTACATCTGGATAAATCGTTCCTTGAGCCAACCATTTCGCATTATCAATTTTGCGAGATTCTTCTTCAAAAATTTCGACAAATATACGGCCAATAATTTTGCGTTTTGCTTCTGGGTCATTTTCACCAGCCAATTCAGATAAAAAACGTTCTTCTGCATCAACACGGATGACTTTAACACCCATATTTTCAGCAAATGTTGACATAACTTGATCACCTTCATTGAGGCGCAATAAACCATTATCGACAAAAATACAGGTAAGTTGGGAACCAATGGCCTTATGCAACATTGCAGCGACAACTGATGAGTCAACTCCGCCCGATAAACCCAAAATCACATGATCATTGCCCACTTGCTGGCGAATTCGGACCACACTATCTTCAATAATATTGGCTGAATTCCAGTCTGAACCGCAATCACAAATGCCATGAACGAAACTGCTTAGCATCTTTTCACCACCATCAGTGTGCGTCACTTCAGGGTGAAATTGAATACCATAAAATCGGCGAGATTCATCCGCAATTGCACATAATGGCGCATTCGGAGATTCAGCAATCACTTCAAAACCAACCGGAACTTCAGTCACCTTATCTGCATGACTCATCCAAACATTGTGTTCGCCTATGTCTAGTAGTGCATTCTTCTTAAGAACCGTCACTGCTGCATGGCCAAATTCACGTTTGTCTGATGTGGCTACTTTGCCGCCTAATGATGCGCTCATGCATTGCAAGCCATAGCAAATTCCTAAAATAGGTAAACCTAAATCAAAGATACCTTCTGGTGGCTGAGCCACCTCTTGTCCTTCATCCTCAATTGCAGACGCTGGACCTCCAGATAAAATGATTCCCTTTGGGTTAAACGCATTGATATCAGCAAGACTATTGTCATAGGCCCATATTTCACAATAGACACCTAACTCTCGAACTCGGCGACCGATCAATTGCGTATATTGTGAACCAAAATCTAAAATCAGGATCTTATCTTGGTGAATATCAGACATAGTTTTCTCTGCTGTGTAATTTATGTTGCTAAATAATATAAATAGCGCAATAAATAGTTAAATCAATGTTTAAAACAAAAACAGAGTTTATACATCAATGCATAAACTCTGTTAAAAATGCCTAAAAGGCATAAATATATTAACTGCCTTGACGATAGTTCGGAGCTTCTTTGGTAATTGATACATCGTGCACATGGCTTTCTCTAGAGCCAGCACCAGTGATTCGAACAAATTCGCAGTTTTTGCGCATTTGTTCCAACGTTGCATTTCCGGTATAGCCCATACTAGCACGCACACCACCCATCAATTGATGAATAATATTAATCGATGGACCTTTATAAGCAATGCGTCCTTCAATACCTTCTGGGACTAATTTATCAGTGTTTACAGTTGAGTCTTGAAAGTAACGATCTTTTGAACCTTTTTCCATTGCACCAATAGAGCCCATTCCACGATATGATTTAAATGAACGACCTTGATACAATTCAATTTCACCAGGCGCCTCATCAGTACCCGCCAACAAGCTACCAATCATGACCGAACCTGCACCAGCAGCAATTGCTTTTGCAACATCACCTGAATAACGAAGACCTCCATCAGCAATCAACGGAATGCCCTTGCCTTTTAATGCTCTTGCAACATCATATATTGCCGATACTTGAGGAACACCTACACCAGCAACGATACGCGTGGTACAAATTGAACCTGGTCCAATACCTACTTTGACCGCATCTGCTCCGGCATTGACTAAATCTAATGCTGCTTGAGCAGTAGCAATATTCCCGCCGATGACTTGTATGCCGGGATAATCTGATTTAATTTGTTTCACTCGATCTATGACACCAATGGAATGACCATGGGCGGTATCAACAACAAGTACATCTACACCTGCTTGAACCAGAGCTTCAACACGATCATTTGAGTCAGCGCCAACACCAACTGCAGCACCGGCTCTAAGTCGACCTTCAGAGTCTTTACAGGCATTAGGAAAGTCCGATGATTTTTGAATATCTTTGACAGTCACTAAGCCTTTCAAATTATGCTTATCATCAACGATCAATACTTTTTCGATACGATTAACATGCAATTTTTCAAGAATCTCTTCTTTGCTTGCACCTTCTTTAGCAGTGATAAGACGCTCTTTGGGTGTCATTGCTGTCGAAACAGGTGCATCGAAATGTGTCTCAAAACGTAAATCACGACTAGTGACAATACCTACTAAAGTATCACCGTCAACAACAGGTACACCTGAAATATTTTTACGCCGCGTTAACTCAATCACATCACCAATAGTCATAGTCGGGCAGACCGTTATTGGATCATTAATGATGCCGGATTCATATTTCTTCACTTTCAATACTTGGCGAGCTTGTTCAGCTGCAGTGAAATTTTTATGAATAATTCCTAAACCACCTTCTTGAGCAAGGCTTATAGCCATACGGTGCTCAGTGACAGTGTCCATTGCTGCAGACAGTACTGGAATTCCCAGAGAAATCTCTTCTGTGAGTTTGGTTGAAAGCTCGACATCGCGAGGCAGGACGGAAGATGCTGCTGGGACCAGCAGGACATCATCAAAGGTAAGTGCAGTTCTAATGTTTTCCATCGCGGAATTATACGCAAGGCATTTTTCAATTCAATCTTATTTTAAAGAATTTAACCCAGAAATTAGCAGCTGCAATAAATGTAGCTATATTTTAAGCATCATAATCGATATCAACTTTGCTTGAAGTCGGCCTAGCTTGGCAAACCAGAACAAAACCTTCATCCACCTCAGATTGGCTAAGCGCATAATTCACTTCCATTTCTACCGAACCTGAAATTACCTTAGCCTGACAGGAGCCACAAGAACCATTTTGACAGCCATAAGGTAAATCAGGTTCATAATCTAGAGCTTCATCCAAAATAGAACGGGTAGGGTCAACATAATCAAATTCAAAGGAGTCGCCGTCAATAATCATGTGTATTTTTGCTTGAGAAGTTCCTCCATCCTCAGAAAAACCTTCTACTATCTCAAATAATTCAATATGCGCATTTTCAGAAGACAAACCTTGAGAAAGCATTTTGTCATGAAGTGCAACACTCATCTCTTGCGGGCCGCAAACGAAAAATTCATCGACACTGTCCAGATCTAAGAAACTCTCAATAACTGCAGCATCTATACGTCCCTGAAAGTCACCATAATTACTCTGAGAAAAAGCTGAAATTAAGGTAAAACGGTCTGCATACTTCTCTGTTAAGACTTGTAATTCATCAGCAAACATTACTGATTCAGGGGTTTTATTTGAATAAACCAATGTGCAATGACTCATGCTCTCAGAAGCGAGAGTCATTTTTAAAATCGATAAAATTGGCGTAATCCCTGAACCAGCAGCCACTAACAAATACTGTTTCTTTTTAGATGAATCAAGCGTATGTGTGAACACACCTTGAGGTTCTGACACTTCAAGCACATCGCCTTGTTTCAATTGATTATTTGCAAAATTTGAAAATAAACCGTTTTCTACGCTTTTTATACCGACTGTTAATTTCCGCTCATATGGAGCAGTGCAAATCGAGTATGACCGTTCAACTGATTGCCCATCAATATTTGTTTTCAATTGAACAAATTGTCCATGTTGGAATTGAAACCTAGCAACAAGCTCTTCAGGAATTTCGAAGCTAATGGCGACTGAATCGTTCGTCAATTGACGAACATCAGAAATAGACATTGAGTAAGATTGAGTCATATCAGGTAAAACCGATTAAATAGAATAGGAATTCAGATCAAAATCTGACGATTGTTTAAACATTACATCCTTAAGCACTTGTGCAGAAGCTGGTGCTGATAATAAACCATTTCTGAAATGTCCAATATTCAGATATAAGCCACTGATATCTTCTACAGCACAAATAATAGGCTTATCCCGATGCGAACCTGGCCGTAGACCAGCCCAATGAGAAATTACTGGATAATGTTTCAAAGCGGGCAACATGTTTTCGGCAAATTCTAC
>CALKZN010000030.1 GCA_938002995.1 uncultured Arenicellaceae bacterium
TAATTCAATGAACGTGCTTGTAAAGGTAATCTTATGAATTCGGTAACGGTAGCGACATTAAAACAGCAAAAACTTGCAGGTGAAAAAATTGCTTGTTTAACAGCTTATGATTATAGCTTTGGTGCATTATTAGATCGAAATGGTATTGACGTAATTTTGGTTGGTGATTCTTTAGGAATGGTGATGCAAGGCCATGACACGCCGGTGCCAGTCACTTTAGAAGATTGTATTTATCATACTAAATGTGTCAGTCGTGGCGTTCAAAATGCAATGGTGATTGGTGATTTACCGTTTGGTTCTTATCAGGTGAGTAAAGAGCAAGCGTTAAGAAACTCTGTTCGTTTAATGCAAGAAGGCGGCGCTCAAATTATCAAATATGAAGGCGGCCAACATATGGTCGAAGTGACTGATTTTTTAACTACCCGCGGTGTCGCTGTTTGTGGACATATTGGTCTGACACCTCAATCTGTTAATCAGTTTGGTGGATTTAAAGTTCAAGGCCGTGGTGATGCAGGTCAATGCTTATTGGATGAAGCAATTTCATTAGAACAAGCTGGTGTGAGTTTGTTGATCTTGGAAGCAATTCCTTTGGACTTAGCTGAAAAAGTGACTCAATCGTTATCAATTCCGACAATAGGTATAGGCGCTGGGATTGAATGTGATGGACAAATTTTAGTATTGCAAGACATGTTAGGGATTTATCCAGATGCTAGCCCGAAGTTCTCAAAAAATTTTATGGAAGGAGCTAGTTCAATTGATGCTGCGGTTGCAAATTACGTGCAAGCGGTGAAAAAAGGATATTTTCCAGAAAAGCAGCATAGCTTTTCATAATCCAGTTTTTCAAATATTAAACTTTGTGAAAAACGTAACTTTTTATTATTTAGCGGTGCTTTTTGATGGCACAATTCGGTTATGTATATTTCATAATAAATTTTAGGGATTCATGAATATTATTAAACGAGTTTCACAGCTTAGAGCTGCGATTACCGGTGCAAAACAGGCAAAAAAGCGTGTTGCCTTTGTGCCAACAATGGGGAATTTACACCAAGGGCATCTTGATTTGGTTAAGCGAGCCAAACTTGAAGGCGATTTTGTTGTTGTTAGTATTTATGTCAACCCTCTCCAATTTGGTGAGAACGAAGATTTATCAAAGTATCCTCGAACTGAAAAGCAAGACGCACGCTTACTGGCTGATCTGGATGTTGATATGTTGTTCTTGCCAGATGAAGCTGCGATGTATCCTGGTGGTGATATTGGTCAACAAACCATGGTTGATATTCCGACTTTGTCAGGCTTATATTGCGGTGAGCAAAGGCCTATTCATTTTCGTGGGGTCACTACAGTGGTGGCGCGTTTGTTTAATATTGTGCAGCCTGAAGTCGCAATATTTGGCAAGAAAGATTATCAACAATTGTTTTTGATCAAAAAAATGGTCGATGATCTTGCTTTTCCGATTGAAGTTGCTGGTGTCGAAACCGCTCGTGAAGAGAGTGGTTTGGCAATGTCTTCTCGCAATGGTTATTTAACTAAAGCTCAGATTAAAAAAGCGGCAACTTTACGTAAAGTATTGGTTGAGACTGCAGATGCTATTAAGGAGTCAAAAACAAGATCAAAAACGAGTGTGCAAAAATTAACAAAACAAGCATTCAAAGATCTTGAGAAGGCAGGTTTTGATCCTCATTATTTGCACGTTCTAAATCGTTTAACATTGCTAGAGCGACAAAAAGAAGACAAAGAGTTAGTCATAATTGCGGCCGCTCAAATGGGTAAAGCTCGATTGATTGATAATATTGAAATTGATCTTTAAATTAATATTCAAACTGATATTAAAATTCACTTGAATTGAGTGGCAGATGAGCAAGGCAAATAAAGGATTTAATGCATATTCAAGGTGCTATTTGAATTAAATCATCGGTGAGCTCAGACTGTGCTTTTTTGTAGCGCCTGAATCAGCTAAAATCGCTGTCTTCTACTGATTTCAATATTGAATTTTATGTCGACACCTAAACTCAGCATCGTTATGCCTGCTTATAACCATGAGAAATTCGTGGGTGAGGCAATCGAAGGTGTTTTGAATCAGACGTTTACAGACTTTGAATTCATTATTATTGATGATGGATCGCAGGATTCTACTGCAGATGTCATAAATTCTTATAAAGACGATCGCATTCAGTATTGCTATCAAGAAAATCAAGATGCATTTAATGCCATTAATAATGGTATGGCAAAAGCAAATGGTGAGTTTTGGGCAATTCTAAATTCCGACGATGTGTATGAGACAAGCCGTTTTGAAGTTTTGTTTGATTTTCAAAAAGCCAATGATGCACATTGTATGATCACTGATCTTTATGCAATTGATGACAATAGCAATAAATTAGACGATCCTGGTTTTGGTTGGAACCAGTGGCACCAAAAAAACCGCCAAAAATACTTTGATTTAGATGATCTTTATGCCGGTTTTTTGCATGGGAATTTTATGGTGACAACGTCCAACTTATTAATGAGCGCAGATGTTGCTAAGAAAGTCGGAAGGTTTGCACCGCTAAGATATCTACACGACTATGATTATATTTTTCGTGTGATGTTGGCTCGTCCGAAGCAGTGCTTTTATTTGCATGATCAACAATTGATGAAATATCGTATTCACGGCAATAATACGCTTAGCGAAGGCGCTATCCTTGCCCGTGAGCAAGATCAAACTGTGATACGCCAATATATGCTTGAAGCGATTAATAGCGAGGATGATGACGATATTAAGCGCAAAAGAGTCGAGACAGGATTGGATCGTTTGATTGCTTTGGAACATGAATTGATAGCAGTAAGGAATGAACTTTTGCAGGATCAAATAACTACTCAAGCTGCACCCCAAACCTCCTCATTAAAAGACTTAGCAAAACGCGTAGCTCGGAGATTGAAGCGTTGAGCATTCAAACTTTTTCTTCTATATCGACTTTAACGAACGCGGTTAAAACGAGAATTGACTCTTTTGATGTGGTTAGCTTCGATATGTTTGACACTTTGTTGGTTAGACGAGTTGCTGATCCTGATACTGTAAAAAATGCGACGACTCGTTTTATTGACAATTTGGCCAAACAAAAAGGCTTATGGTCAAGTTTTCGACTGGTGGACACGCTACGTAAAAAAATTGAAGATGAACATCGTGCCCGTAATGGCAAGGAGTATCCAGATCACGAAGCGAACTACGATCAGTTTATGCCTGAGGTGCTCAAACAGCATTTTGGCGAATACTACACAGGAGCCTTATTTGCCAAGGTTACTGATTATGAAATGCAGATGGAAAATGAAATTCTAGTCGCTAGACAAGAGTTCGTAGCTTTTCTTGATTATCTGCAGGGCAAAGGTAAACGCTTATTTTTGCTGTCGGATATGTATTTGCCTAGTCATTTGCTGACACGATTACTGGCTGATAAAGAAATGGACGGTTATTTTGAAGCGATTGTTTCATCGGCGGATAGCTTTCAAGCCAAGGCTTCAGGTACGGGCTACCCATTGCTTGCGAGAAATTATGATCTAGACAGCTCTCGCTGGATTCACATTGGTGACCATCCTTGGTCCGATGGAGAGAAGGCCTCTGAGTTTGGCGTTGATGCTTTTGTTATTGCTGATCAGCAAGAAATTAAGCGCAAAAAGATTGCTAAACGATATCAATTTTTAGGTCAAAAACAACCCGTATGGGCAGGTAGAAACTTGCAACAAATCATGTTGCCAATGGAAGCAGAGAATATTGATCGCTCTGAACTATATGCCGATGGTTATCAGTTTTTTGCTTACCTTTTTGGCACGATGTTATTTAAATTGAAAACCCGTGCTGATGCACTCGGGATTAAAAAATTATATTTCTGTGCTCGTGAAGGCTGGTTGTTAAAAAAATGCTGGGAATTAATGGCGCCGACTTTGTGGCCAGAAGAAGTAGACAATTATGAACTGCATTATTTGTATGTGAGTCGCTTGTCCTTGGGAAAAGCTAGTCGTGCCAATGTCGGTTTGACCATTGCCGATATTGAAAATGCACTTCGACCGGTCAACAATAAAGATTTTACCGATGTGGCTCGTATTTATGGCTTAGATGTCGAACCCTTGATTCCATATCTAGAAAAGTATGGCCTAACGGTAGAGTCAGATATCTCGGCGATTAGTCGCACGCAAGATAAGTATGTACGTCTAGTTTTATTGTGTGATGACATAGATTTCATCAATGCAGTGAAAGAGCAGACACGAGCATCTAATGATGCGCTTTGTGCATACTTGATTGAAGAAGGGTTTCTGAGCTCAAATGATGTCAATTCAAATAATACTGTGCAGCAGCGTGTAGGATTGATTGATATTGGTTGGGTGGGAACTATTCAGTCGAGTTTGAATCAAGCAATTTCTCATCGTGTTGAAGATCGGCCAATCATTCATGGATTTTTTATGGCTTCGAATGCCATGGCCAATATTTATCCGTCTTCGCACCATTCGCAGATCGAAGGTTTATTGTATGATGATGCACGTTTTAGCAGTGTGTCTAGTATCTTGAACTCTTGTAAAGATATCTTTGAGGAAGCCACGCGAGCATCTCATCCGACTTTATTAGAATATCAAGCAGAACAAGAAAAGGGCAAAGGATATCATTTACATTTTCGTTCAGAAGAGCATGAGAGTTTTGCCAAAGAAATGCTGCAATTCACTGCTTATAATGATCTGCATGCGGGAATTTTTGATGGTGTTCAGAAGTTTGCGGCGGCCTTGGCAATACAAAATTATGATGCTGATATGCTGCAAAATTGGTGTGATGTTTTGATAGTGGGCAAGTTAGGCTTACCGACATCGAGTGAATTGCAGCGTTTGACTAATCAATATCATCAAGATGACTTTGCTCGTCAAGGTGAACAACGTAAAGTGAATAAAAATATTCAAAAGCAATTAAACCGTGAACAAACGATTTGGAGTATTTCTTCTGGCTTTAAACAAAGCAACTTGCTCTGTAAAATCCATCTTTTAAATCGTTTTATCAAAAACATTCGTCGCCGATAGTGTGAAATAGCATGAAGCTGAATACTGAAAATTATGACCAAGCGAGCTTTTCTCATGCACGTGTGATGCTGTGTTTGTGTTGGCTGCGCTGTAAACGTTTTGTTCCGAATGCTTTACGTGTGAGTTATAAGGATATGCTTTTTGTATGGTTGGAGCATAATTTTTCGGAAAAAATGACATCTATCAAGTCAGTCTATGGTCGTATTATGTCTAAGCTAAGAAAGGCAAGAGGCTAGACAATGAGTCGCACATTGACCGTTGGATTTGGCTTTTTTCTGGTATTTTTTGCCTATTTTTGTTTTACCTCCTATCACCTTCCAAATGCTGCTGGCCCAGATTATAAATTTAGCCGAGTAGCGGCTGATTTTTATCATGATGAAAATCGTATGGCGATATTTCCGGATGACGAAGATAAGATGGTGTTTTCAAGCTATGGTAATAGCCGTTTATTGAGACCTCCCATGGGATTTTATTTGCCAGGTCTAATGGCTAAATTACCTATCCTTAAAGACTTAAAGCGTGCTTACTCATATCGTGTGACCGTTGCAATGTTGGCAGCATTGACAATATTTTTTATTTTCATCGCGTTGAAAACTTATTTCAATAGTATTCGTTACGCGATATTTGGCACCTTAAGTATTGCCTTGATGCCGCAGTTTAGCTTTTATGCGTCTTACTTTAGTGATGACATGATTTCTTTTTTGGCAGCAGCCATGTTGGGTTATGCCATGGTGGAGATATATAAAAATGGGGTCTCGTTTTGGCGTCAGATACTTTTTGCTTTTGCTGCAGGAGTCTGTGTTGTCAGTAAGCAAACTGCATGGATATTCCTGGGTTCAGCCATCATATTTTACTTTATGTATATGCTGGACTATTCAAAAGATTATTTCACCAGTAAACAGTTTTATCTACCACTGATTTTCATGGCGCTAGCATTTGTTGTTGGTGGCGGTTGGTGGTTGTTATTTAATATGTATCACTACGGTATTGGCGATGTTATTTTGTCGAATGTTAGTCAAAAAATGTCAGAAAAACATGCTGTCTTAGATTTGACATCATTAGGTTTTCAAGCTCGTGGTCTTGGTATTCAACATTTAATATTCTTGAATTCTTTAAATTTTTTAGGAGCAACTTATATTGCTTTTGTTGGTAATTTGGACTGGCTGAGATTGCATGTAGGTTCCCTGCAATACGGTTTTTATATGTGGATTTTAGTTGGAATTGTACTTAATGCTATGGTCTTGGCTTATCAAACTATTGCATATTTTTGGGAGCGAATAAGAGGCATTAGTTTTGAAAGTTATCCACGAGCAAATATGTTTGAGATACTTCTGTATTTTGCAATTATCTTGCAATTTTTCTTATATACATGGCATAACGTTATGATGGATGTTCAGGTACAAGGCAAATACTTGATGACTATATTTATTCCTATGTTGATTTTAGCCTTATCGTTTGTGCGTAAAGCATGCTTATATTTGAGCCAACGCTTTGAATATATCGAGATTCCAATGGGCATTAAAGCATCTGCTTTGGTTGTGCTATTTGCTTTACCAATTATTGTTCATTTAGATGCTTTAGTTGATTATGTGATTCCGTTTTATTGGCCGAACCTTGAAATTCCGGTTCTATTGAGTTGGCTGTAAGTCTAAAGGTTTTTAAAGGATAATTTATGAGCTCAGTCACTGACGTAGTTCCTTCACCTTGTGTGAAAATTTGTACTGTTAAAGACGATCATTGTGAAGCTTGTGGTCGATCTTTAGATGAGATAACTCAATGGAGACATATGACGAATCAAGAAAAACAACAAATTTTAGATAGATTGGAAAGTGCGGATAAAATGACAATTTAGTTGGACGACAAATATCATGTAATTACACAATAAAAAAGCCTCATTATTTGAGGCTTTTTTGTTTCTTCTTTTTGTCTAAAACCTATTGCATAGGATTTCTAGCATAATATTATTTTTGTGCATCTTTTTTGGTCAATAGTTCATCATAACTACCTACAAAATCTTCAATTTGATTATCATGGATATCAAAGATTCGGGTGGCGATAGTGCTGATAAATTGACGGTCATGACTCACAAAAAGCAGAGTGCCATTATAGTTTTCTAAGGCAAGGTTCAATGACTCGATTGATTCCATATCTAAGTGGTTGGTTGGTTCGTCCATGATGAGAATATTTGGCTGTTGCAGCATGATTTTGCCAAATAACATACGACCTTTTTCACCGCCTGAAAGTACAGTGACCGATTTTTTGATCGCATCCTTAGAAAACAACATTTGACCAAGAACAGCTCGAACGTTTTGTTCGTCTTGAGAGTCATCTTTCCATTGCATCATCCAGTCGAAAAGGTTCAAGTCCTGTTCAAACTCATATTCATGATCTTGAGCATAATAACCAATATTTATATTTTCAGACCATTTCAAAGAACCTGAATCAGCATCAATGGAATTCATCAGAATTTTTGCAAAAGTCGTTTTGCCGACACCGTTTTGACCAATAATAGCAATGCGTTCACCAACTTCAATATTCGCTGTGAAATTTGAGAATAAAGGCTCATCAAAAGCTTTGCTAAGACCTTCTATTTCAAGTGCTAAACGGAATAATTTTTGGCCTTGATTGAAACGAATAAATGGATTGACTCGGCTTGATGGTTTGATTTCATCAAGTTTGATTTTTTCCATTTGTTTAGCGCGTGAAGTTGCCTGTTTTGCTTTTGATGCATTGGCAGAGAAGCGGCTAACAAACTCTTGCAGTTCTGCAAGTTGAACCTTTTTCTTAGCATTCTCATTTTGTTGACGTTCACGTGCTTGTGTAGCAGCCGTCATGTACTCATCATAGTTGCCTGGAAATAGGGCGATGTCTCCATAATCTAAATCTGCCATGTGTGTACAAACAGTGTTCAAAAAGTGTCTATCATGCGAAATGATGACCATGGTACTTTTGCGTTCAACTAGCGTTTTTTCCAACCAACGAATAGTGTCGATATCGAGGTTATTGGTTGGCTCGTCTAGTAATAAAATATCAGGATCAGCAAACAAGGCTTGAGCGAGCAACACGCGTAGTTTCCAGCCTGGTGCAACTTCGCTCATGGGGCCATAGTGTTGCTCAATGGGAATGCCCACAGCCATCAAGAGCTCACCCGCACGGCTATCAGCTGTGTAGCCATCCATCTCAGCAAACTCCATCTCTAAGTCGCCAACACGATTGCCTTCTTCTTCTGTCATTTCAGGCAAGGCATAAATACGGTCACGTTCGATTTTGACTTCATAGAGCTCTTTATAGCCCATAAGAACTGTATCTAGAACAGTATATTCTTCATAGCCGAATTGATTTTGATCTAACTTAGCAACGCGTTCATTTGGCGTGGTATTAACATTGCCGGAACTCGGTTCTAGTGATCCATCTAGGATTTTCATGAATGTAGATTTACCACTACCATTAGCGCCAATAAGGCCATAGCGATTGCCATTGCCAAAAGACACTGAGATGTTTTCAAATAGTGGCTTTTCGCCAAATTGCATGGTGATATTTGCGGTCGTAATCATGAGTCTGCTTTGTTGCTGAAAAATAGAGAACGCTATTCTATCGAAAATTTATCTAAAAAACGCTTTAAATGGCGTGCTTTAGGGTTATTTTTATCTATTTTTTGTTTTTAAAAAATAAAAAAAGGAGCCTAGTAATAGAGGCTCCTTTTGGATTGTTGATTTTTTGTTTGAATCTATCGGCTTTATCTATAACCGTCTTCGTTTGTATCTACAACAATACCAATTAATCGGCCATTACCACCAATGGTGAGTCTGCCTTCACCTTTATAGAGATACTCTATACGTGACGTATCTGGGCCAAAATAAAAGGGTAACCATGCTTTCGCAGTAACATAAGATCTTGTGTCAGTAGGGCTACCGATAGTGTCTCTTATTTCTCTTCTAGCCATACCGAGTTTTAGTTTACTAAACTTACTGCCAGCGGCTGCATCACTACCATCAATAACTCTTTTTCCCCTAGGTGCTTTCTCTGCATTGGCTCTAGGCGCTTTTTCTACAGCAGCAGGAACTGCTTTTTCAGTAGATGCGGTTGCCTTTTTTGACTCAGTTGGTGTCTCTGATACATCTCCGGTTGTCTTACAAGCAACCAATGAGCTCAATAGCAGCCCGGTAACAATTACTTTTAAAAGGTTCATTTCGTTTCCCAAAGTTAAAATTTAATTAAGTTAATGATTCTACATGATTAAACTAGAGTATCGAGTAACTTATACGTTAACTTTTTTTAAGTATCTAGGAGAAACTATAATATAAGCAAAAGGTAGTTTTTTTATTAAGCAATAGACGTAAAAAAAGCCCCTTTCTTAATAAAGAATAGGAGCTTGTTTTTCGCTGTATGGTACCGAGGGCCGGAATCGAACCGGCACTCCCGAAGGAACCGGATTTTGAATCCGGCGCGTCTACCAGTTCCGCCACCCCGGCACACAGCGTGGGCGAGAGTATACATATTCAATTAAATCAGTTCCATATTTATTTATGGGTTTTGCTGCTATTTTATAAATAAATTGAAGGTAAAGTTTTTGTAAGTATTTTAGCTTTATACTGGTCTTTATAAGGTCAACTATTTTTAATAAGAAATGAGGTTTTTATGAAATTCGCAGCAATTAAATTCTTGTCTTTATTTAGTGTTGTTCTTTTAAGCCTATTTGTACCTCAGCTTAGTTTTGCAGCCGAAGAGCCTGTCAGTACTGGAAGGTTTAGCAATAGCGCTATCGGCAAGCACGATGTGCTGGCATATCATCAGTCAAAACAAGCGTTGAAAGGAAAGAAAACATATGTGCATAAATGGAAGGGGGCAGATTGGCATTTTGCTTCAGAGGCTCATCGTGATCAGTTTGCAGCTAGTCCAGAAAAATTTTCTCCTGCGTATAATGGTTTTTGTTCGAATGCCTTATCATTAGGGAAAGGTTTAGTTCGTACAAATGGAAAAATTTGGCATATCTGGAACGAACAACTTCATACCTTTTATGCGGAGCCAGGTAAGCAACGTTGG
>CALKZN010000031.1 GCA_938002995.1 uncultured Arenicellaceae bacterium
TAGTCTCAATGAATTTTTGGGGTTTTACACCCAGATGTTTTGAATATACAGAAGCCTTATTTGATACTTTGCTAACAGTTAACACTTCCTTAGATTGACTTTCTGTATTTATCTTGTCAGATTTACCACCAGAAAGCATTACATAAGCACCTACCAATGCAACAACAGGAATAAGTATCAGCACGTATTTCGAGCCGTTATTTTTTTTCTGAGTAAAGCCCCGACCAAAATCATTATCATCAGAACCATAGCCTCCATAACTACCTAATGGTTGTGGTCTCTTTTCAGGTGATGATTGTAACGTAGAAACTGGCTGTTTCTTTTGAGCCGCGTACTCCTGAAATGCCTTAACATTGAAGCCGCAGTGTTCGCAATTATCAGGATCCTTATGTTCACGCTTGCAACTTGGACAAATCAAAATATTTTCCTTATTAGATATTATTTTTCAACGGAAGAATCATGAAGTCACCTAATTATTAGATGACGAGGTTCAAACCACTTCTGAACACTTTAACGCAGTTTGAAAAGTAGGTAAATATCTAATCACCGACTAAGACTACTTGGATACAATCGCTAGCAAATCAGAAGTAATGTCTTCCAGTGTATGCGGTTGGGTAATAATCGCTTTCACATTACCTGTAGTGTCGGCTAATAATAAACTGGCGCTATGATCAACATTGTAATTTCCATGTTCATCTTTTTCGCCCAAGCTATAAGGCATTGATAAAGATTTGGCGAACGCATCAATCGACTCAATTGAGCCGGTTACACCGATAAATTCCTCATCAAAATAGGGAACATATTGGGACATATTTTCAACAGTATCTCTAGCTGGATCAACTGAGACAAATATCACTTGAAATTTACTCCATGAATCAGCAGTTGCAAGATTTTTCTTAACAGATTTTAAAAACTGCAATGTTCCTGGGCAAATATCCGGACAGTTAATAAAGCCAAAAAACAATATCGAATGCTTTCCTTCTAAAGAAGCCTTGGTGAATTCATTGCCTCTGTGATCAAGTAATGAAAATTGTGGTACCTGTTTTGAAGGGTTGAGCACCGTAGACACTTTCATACGAACGATTGAATTCGCCACCACTTTAGAGTCAGAACTCTTAAACACTCCTGAATTAGCAGCTATCAAGCCTAAAACCATTGCTAAAATTGCTCCGAGAAAGAGAGGGAAACGAGAATTTTTCATGGCTATCCTTATATTTCTATTTATAGTTTCTTGATGGTCATGCCGTATTTCAAATCACCAAAAATGATATTTAACATTACTTTTATTTACTTAACTTGTTAAGACCTGCTTTTAGTCAATCTCATTTCAGCAGACCTAGCATGTGCAGTCAGAGCCTCTCCTCGAGCAAGCACTGAAGCAGCTTTACCCATCACTTGAACTCCCTCTTGGCTACAATCAATAATACTAGTGCGTTTTTGAAAATCATAAACACCCAATGGTGAACTAAATCGTGCAGTTCCAGAGGTAGGAAGTACGTGACTAGGCCCTGCAACATAATCACCCAATGCTTCTGAGCTATAGCGACCTATAAAAATGGCTCCTGCATTGAACACAGACTCAGATAACTCTCTTGCATCTTTCGTGAGTAATTCCAAATGTTCAGGTGCAATTTCATCAATCACTCGCAGAAGTTCTTTTGTATTTCTAGCAAGTATCATTCCTCCATTTTTCTTTAGCGAAGCACGGATAATGTCTTGACGTTCCATTTCAGGCAACAATTTAGTAATCGATGTTCCAACCTTTTTTAAAACTGTCTCATCAGTACTAATCACTATTGATTGAGCCATCTCATCATGTTCGGCTTGCGCAAATAAATCCATTGCCACCCAATCGGGATCAACTGAGTCATCTGCAACGACTAGCACTTCGGATGGGCCTGCGATCATGTCGATGCCCACCTGACCAAAAACAAGCTTCTTTGCAGTGGCAACATAAATATTACCTGGCCCAACAATCGCATCTACGGCAGGAACTGTTTGCGTACCATACGCTAATGCAGCAATTGCATGCGCTCCGCCGAGGCTAAATACACGATCAACGCCTGCAAGATAGGCTGCAGAAAGCACCATATCATTAACCTCACCTTTTGGCGCTGGCACCATCATTACTAACTCTTCTACTCCAGCCACTTTCGCAGGAATAGCAGTCATTAATACCGAAGAAGGATATGCAGCTTTACCACCGGGAACATACAATCCAGCACGTTTTAATGGCGTAATTTTTTGCCCCAAACGGGTACCGTCTTCTTCTTCATAGTGCCAAGATTTCTGGAGCTGCTTCTCGTGATATCGCCGAACACGTTCCGCAGCCAAACTTAATGCAGACAATTGTTCTGTATCAATTCTTGATGATGCTTCCTTTAAACGTTCTTGAGGTATTTCTAAATCACCGACGCTTTCCACATCGAATTGATCAAATTTATTCGTGTAAAAACACAATGCAGCATCACCATTTTTTCGGACTTCAGCGATAATTGCTTCAACTTGATCATCAATATTACGCTGCTCAACAGTATCACGATGCAATAGTGTTGCTAATTCTTGGTCAAAATTGGCATCATTTGTATTGAGTTGTTTTATTGAGATGGTCATACGGATGTAAAAGTTTTAAAGTAAATGTTAATAACGTTAATCTATAAGTCTATGAACGAAAGACATTTATATCAGTAATATTCATCGCTGCAATACTGTCTTAAGTACCGTGATTAATTTTTGCATCTCGGCATCAGTACCAATACTGATACGCAGAAACTCATTGATTCGTGGCTTATCAAAATAGCGCACAATGATATCTTTTTCACGTAAAGCACCAAACAGGTCTGGAGCAAAAATTACCGCAGGTGGTTTAGCAAAAACAAAATTACAACTTGAGTCTAACACTTCAAAGTCAAGTTCTCGTAATTTTGAAATAGTAAACTCTCTTGTCGCTATCACACGTTGACGTTGTTCTTGAAAATAGGCTTCATCTTCAAATGAAGCACAAGCTCCTGCAAGAGCCAACTGATCTAGAGGATAAGCATTAAAGCTATTTTTAACCCGTTCTAAGGCGTCTATTAAATCAGCATTACCGCAAGCATAACCGACACGCAAACCAGCCAATGCGCGTGATTTAGAAAACGTTTGGGTCACTAATAAATTTTCATACCGATCGATTAATGCAATAGCAGAATCACCACCAAAATCAATATAAGCTTCATCGACAACAACTACAGAATCAGAATGTTGTTGTAATAATTTCTCTATGGCTGACAAGCTTAATACTAAACCTGTCGGTGCATTAGGGTTGGCAAAAATAATGCCACGGTTTTCCATAGAAAATTGATCGATATCTATTGAAAAATCCGTAGCTAATGGAATAACCTTATAAGGAATTTTATAGAGCTTGGAATAGACAGGATAAAAACCATAGGTAATATCTGGAAAACAAAGGGGTTTATCATCAGCACCAACTCGATCAGTGAAAAAAGCCTGAAATGTATGTGCTAAAACTTCGTCAGAGCTATTGCCTAAAAATACCTGATTAGACGCCAAGGAATAATAGTCGGCGATAGTGTTTTTTAAAGATTGTCCATTTGGATCAGGATATTTTTGTAAACTTTGTTCACTCGTGCGCTGAATGGCTGAAATCACCTGCGGAGAAGGCGGATAAGGATTTTCGTTAGTATTTAACTTAACTAGACCATCAGGGCCGTTCGCTTTAGGCTGTTCACCCGGCACATAAGGTGTCAGTTGTTGAATAATTGAAGACCAAAATCGACTCATGACCACATTCACTCATTTCTAGGCAGCGTCCACTGCATTCACAATAGGTTCAAGTTGATCAGTAATCTGCGCTATTTGCGCATATTTTGTTCGTAAAGACGCCGCATTAGCAATCAATCGTGAACTGATGTCATAGATTTTTTCACCTTCTACTAGGTTATTCGCTTTTAAAGTACTACCTGTATCCACCAAGTCAACAATCACATCTGCTAAACCTGTCAATGGTGCGATTTCCATAGAACCATATAGTTTAACCAAATCAATTTGTTGGCCTAAACTGGCGTAATAATTCTCTGCCGAGCGCGTATATTTAGTTGCCACTTTTAAGCGAGAAGACGGGTTATGCTCAAAACCAACAGGCGCAGCTACTGCTAAACGACATGCGGCAATACCTAGATCTAACAACTCAGCTAAGCCATCACCACCATGTTCAATTAACGTGTCTTTGCCCACAATACCAATATCAGCAGAACCAAATTGTACAAAAGTTGGAACATCTGTTGCTCGAACAATTAACAACTGAACATCGTCTAGGTTAGTTGGAAGAATCAATTTACGGCTTTCAAAAGGGTCTTCCGCAGCTTCAATACCGACTTTCGCCAATAATGGCAAAATCTCTTTGAGAATACGACCTTTGGATAAAGCTATTGTTAACATGGTTGAATTTAAAAAATTTGTTGTATTAATATCTGTATATATCTAATTGCTGAGGTAACGCGATTTTTCGCGTTCCCATAAATGGCTTGGAATACGCTTAATATTAGCACCTAAACCGGCAAATTTTTCTTCAATACACTCATAGCCACGATCAATATGATAAATACGATCAATGATGGTCGGACCATCTGCCATTAAACCTGCAATAACTAAACTGGCAGAAGCACGCAAATCTGTTGCCATTACTGGCGCAGCCTGAAGTCTTTCCCTGCCTGTGACAACAGCAGTATTTCCTTCAAGTTGGATCTCAGCACCCATACGTTGTAATTCGTGGACATGCATAAACCGGTTTTCAAAAATCGTTTCAACAACAGTTCCAGTACCTTGTGAGAGTGCGTTCATTGTCACAAATTGCGCTTGCATATCTGTTGGAAATGCTGGGTGAGGTGCCGTTCTTAAGCTCACTGCTTTTGGTTGTCGGCCATGCATATTTACTTCAATATAATCATCACCAACATCTAAATCACACCCAGCTTCTTCAAGTTTATTGAGTACAGCTTCTAAATATTTAGGTTCGGTATTGAGGGCTTTTACACGACCACGTGTTGCTGCACCAGCAACCAAATAAGTACCGGTTTCAATTCGATCTGCAATCACTCGGTGAGACGCTGAATGCAAACTGTCGACACCTTCAATAGTAATTTCATCTGTTCCTGCGCCACTGACTTTAGCGCCCATCGCATTTAAACAATTTGCCAAATCAACAATCTCAGGTTCGCGGGCTGCATTTTCAATCACGCTCACCCCTTGTGCCAAGGAAGCCGCCATCATCAAATTTTCAGTACCTGTAACAGAAACAATATCCATAAACATACGGGCACCTTGCAAACGTTTGCAAGTCGCTTTGATATAACCATCTTCAATGATCACTTTAGCGCCCATCGCTTCTAGACCTTTGATATGCAAATTAACAGGTCTGGAGCCAATAGCACATCCGCCAGGCAACGATACTTCAGCATGACCCATTCGAGCCAGTAATGGACCAAGCACCAAAATAGAGGCACGCATGGTTTTGACTAGTTCATAAGGTGCTCTAATTTGATCGACTGCAGAGGAATCAGCAGCAATATGCATATTTTCATCGATTTGCATCTGCACACCTAAGTGAGACAGTAAGCCCATCGTTGTAGTTATATCTTGCAAATGAGGCACATTACTTAAAGTCAGAGTGCCGTCAACTAACAAAGAAGAGATCAAAATTGGCAGCGCAGAATTCTTCGCTCCCGAAATTTTAACTTCGCCGTCAAGAGGCCCTGCTCCTTGTACAACAATTTTATCCAATGATGCTCTCCCAGCTGAGCGATATTTTTATTCTATCGCTACTTTTTGGTTTTCGTCAGACTTAGCTTTCGCCGACCAATAATGTCTTCAATTCACCTGATTGATACATTTCAGTCATGATATCGCTACCACCGATGAATTCACCTTTCACGTACAACTGAGGGACTGTTGGCCAATTAGAAAATTGTTTAACGCCTTCCCGAATTTCTGGGTCGCTCAACACATCAACGCTGGAAAATTCAGCACCACAAGCATTTAAAATTTGTACCGCTCGACCCGAAAAACCACACTGTGGAAAATCAGCCGAACCCTTCATATATAAAACAACGTCGTTTTCAGAAATTGTTTTTTGGATTGTTTCTTGACTAGACATAAT
>CALKZN010000032.1 GCA_938002995.1 uncultured Arenicellaceae bacterium
AGGGGTACAGATTGCAATATTTGCATTCCTTGGCCTTATGGTTGGTAGCTTTTTAAATGTAGCTATCCTAAGAATCCCAAAAAGAATGAAATGGGACTGGACTGAGCAAAGCACTGAATGGCTTAAAATATCACCTAAGGATGACTCTGAAAGGCCAGCCGGGATTGTTAAACAAGCATCTCATTGTCCTAACTGTTTAGCCAAAATCAAGCCTTGGCATAATATTCCAGTCTTAGGCTATCTCATGATTGGTGGCAAATGTGCCGCCTGTAAAAAACCAATTTCCATTCGCTACCCAGTCATCGAAACTCTTACTGCGATACTCACAGCTGTGGTTATCTGGAGGTTTGGTATAAGCCTTGCTGGAGGGTTTGCAATCATACTTACATGGGCACTAATCGTACAAACAGGAATTGACTTTGATCATCAGTTACTATTAGATGAAATCACTTATCCAATCATGTGGTTAGGTTTATTACTCAGTCTAATCCCCGTTTATACAAACCCTTCTGATGCAATCATAGGCGCTGCTATTGGATATTTAAGCCTTTGGTCAGTCTACCAACTTTTCAAGATCGCGACTGGCAAGGAAGGCATGGGCTTTGGTGATTTCAAGTTACTCGCTTTATTAGGAGCATGGTTGGGCTGGCAGTACATTCCTCAGATTATTTTAATTTCAACAGTATTGGGAAGCATTGTTGGTATAAGTTTAATTTTGACTAAAAAAATGAATAAAGAGAAACCGATCCCTTTCGGGCCTTATATTGCAGGAGCCGGTTTTATTGCTTTGATTTGGGGAGAAAAAATTAATGCAAGCTACTTCAAAATGCTTTCATAAATTTATCTATTTGTAACTAATGCTTAAAATCGGACTTACTGGAGGCATTGGTTCAGGCAAAACTGTCGTTTCAGATACCTTTGGCAAGCACGGCGTTACGGTCATAGATACAGATGTTATTGCAAGAGAAGTGTTAATCAACAATGGTTCTTTATTAAAAACATTAAGTGAAACATTTGGCTCTGATATTCTCGATGAGAGCAAGCAATTAATTCGACCTAAATTAAGAGATAGGGCGTTTAAAGATAGTACTAGCAAAGCATTACTAGACAGCATCATGCATCCAGTAATTAGACAAGCTACATTAAAAAAAATAAAACTAGCTGAAGACCAAGACAAACCTTATTGCATTATTGTTGTCCCTCTACTCATCGAGACGGGTTTCATAAAATTAGTAGACCGTGTTTTAGTTGTGACAGCTCCTCACGAGCGAAAACTACAATGGCTAGAAAAGCGTAGCCAACTAGACCAAGAAAGAGCTGAAAAAATCATGTCTACACAAAGTTCGGACATGGAAAAACTCAAAATATCAGATGATCATATTCACAATGACAGTGATATACAAAGCATTCAAAACCAAGTCAAAGAGTTACATCAAAAGTACTTATTACTCTCCAAACCAAATACTTGAGATGGCAGCAACTCCTTGAGCTCCATGTTGCCATGCTGTATCTATTTCACTCACATCCATCCCTCCCAATGCAAAACAGGGTAATTTTGCGGCATTAGTTAAGCTTTCAAATTTTTGCCAACCCATTCCCTTTTCCTCAAGATGACTTGATGTTTTTTTGACAGGGCTTAATAAAGTATAGTCAGCAAACATCTCGGCTTGTTTTAATTCAATAGCATTATGACAGGATGCACCAATCCAAAAATTTGGTAACTCTAGTCGCTGAGAATCTAATTTGGCTCGATGTCGATTCAATTGAACTCCGTCAAAGCCTAAATCGTAAGCTTTCTTTATCTCATCATTTAAAAAAATAAATCGACTATCAGTCTCTTGACGAAATAATTTCAAATACTCAATCAACTGCTCAACAGATGCTTCAGCTTCACGTATTTGAATAATAAAATTCGAATGATATGTTTCATTTTGTGCGCGTAAAACATCAATCGTTTTTTCTATACCATACCTATTTATATCGGTAATAAACATCAATGACGGCAATTGAACTGCATTAGTAATAGGAGTATTTGCTTCTAAAAAATCCAATTTATGGCATTCGGTCGGACTCACCCATTTTAATGCTTGGCCTTCAGCACCTTCTGGTTCACCAGAAAACTGGTTGACCTCATAAACATATAAACGCACATGCCTATCTGGATAATCATGCTCAAGTGTCATCAACGGCCTTGCCGAAACAAGCTCTATATCTAACTCTTCAGATAATTCACGCTTAAGCGCCTCTAAGGACGTTTCATTACCATCTAATTTTCCACCTGGAAACTCCCACTTCTGGAAGTAACGATCTTGAACCAACCGTTGACCTACTAATACTTTATCTTCTCGTTTGATTACTCCAACGGCTACTTCTATGCGTTTTTTTGTCATAAAAAAAGCCCTTAAATGTTCAAAACTAAAAGTTAAAAACTAGAGTATGTATAGAAAACCTAGCTTATAGCTAACTACGATAGTCTGCATTAATTGTCACATATTCATGTGACAAGTCCGTCGTCCAAACAGTTTTCATATAAGAAGAATCACCCAAGCTCACATCAATCACAAGTTCCGTCTCATTAAACACTGTTTGCCCTTGTTCCTCTGAGTATTCTTTATCCGGCTGCCCTAAGGTAACAATTGGCAGTTCATTGACCGAAACACTAACTTGATTAGGATTCAATTCTTTAACGACTGGCGCTCGACCTATTGCCATCAATAACCTTCCCCAGTTTGGATCACTGGCAAACAAAGCAGTTTTCACTAAAGGCGAATGAGCAATCGTATAAGCCACTGCTTCACAGTCTTGCTTGCTGCTTCCACCTGATACATTCACTTCCACAAATTTAGTCGCGCCCTCACCATCTCGTACAATGGCTTGTGCCAACTGTTGAGAGACTTCCATGATAAGCGCTTTGAACTGACCACAATTTACCGAATCAAAAGATTGAATGGGCTCATTGCTTGAGGATTGAGTAGCTGTGACAACAAAAGCATCATTCGTAGATGTATCACCATCTACACTGATCGCATTAAAACTAGCATCAGCTACTTCTTTCGTAATACCATCCAAAACAATCTGACTAACATTGGCATCCGTGACAACATACGCCAGCATGGTGGCCATATTTGGGCAAATCATTCCTGATCCTTTAGCAATACCTGTGGCAGTAACTATTTGACCATCAATTTCGATTCTTTTACTCACCGCCTTTGGGAGAGTATCCGTTGTCATAATCGCTTTCGCAGCGGCTAACCAATTTGCTTCGCTTAAATCTTGTGCTGAAAGTTCAATACCTTTTTTAATGGCATCCATGGGTAATTGTTCACCGATGACTCCTGTCGAAAAAGGTAAAACCTCATTTTCCTGGACGCCTAAAGTATCTGCAACCCACTGACAACTCTCCTTAGCTGCTTGCATACCTTGCTTTCCCGTCACAGCATTGGCATTACCAGAGTTGATTAGCAAGGCTTTTGGAGCTGTGATAGAAAGATGCTCTTTTGCAATATGGACAGGTGCTGCGCAAAACGCATTTTTAGTAAAAACAGCGCTACTTAATGAGCCATCTGCAAAACGCATTAATAAAACATCCTCTCGATCAGCATAGCGAATATGTGCAGCAGCGGTACCTAAAGATACGCCAGTTACGTCAAATAATTCTGCAGGTTCTGATAGATTTACTGCCATAACGATACTATTAACCTAAAAGCTAAATACAACCTAATTCATCTAAATAGACTTTAACTCAATTTACCATGGCATTGTTTGTATTTTTTGCCTGAACCACATGGACATTGCTCATTACGACCCACTTTTGGACCTTCTCGACGAACCGTTTGATGCGCAGAATTATCAACTTGGTTAGACGAATCGGATTGCTGAAGCCCTGAACTGCTAGCATCAGCATGGTTAAACTCTAATTCAGCTTCGTTCACTTGTTGTTGACGTTCCATATCATCCAAATCCGTTTCTTGTTGGATTTGGACCTTAGATAAGACACTGACTACTTCAAACTTGATACGGTCCAGTACATCCGTAAACATATTAAATGCTTCACGTTTATATTCTTGCTTAGGGTTCTTTTGCGCATAACCACGTAAACCTATGCCCTTTCTCAAATAATCCATCTCTGCCAAATGTTCTTTCCATTGAGTATCAAGAATTTGGAGCATGACGGCTTTTTCCAAATGGCGCATCACTTCAGGGCCATGTTGCTGCTCTTTTGCCTGATACGCTGCGATTATTTCATCATAAATTTTTGTGCGAATAGTCTCTTCATGCAATGACTTATCTTCATCAAGCCATTTCTGTACAGGTAAATCAATTGCAAAATCTGTGCGCAAATCATCTTCCAAACTTTCAATAGTCCATTGCTCATCAATGCTTTCAGGAGGAATACTACGGCTAATAACATCATTAATAACATCGAAGCGCATCTCTTCAAGGTTGGCTTCGACATCATCTTCGCCCATCAGATTATTGCGTTCTTCATAAACAATCTTACGCTGTTCATTCGAGACATCATCATATTCAAGTAATTGCTTACGAATATCAAAGTTATGTCCTTCAACTTTACGTTGGGCATTTTCGATGACTCTTGACACCAATTTGCTTTCAATTGCTTCGCCTTCTTCCATACCAATACGTTGCATCATGGTAGAAATTTTTTCTGAACCAAAAATACGCATTAAATTATCTTCTAAAGAAAGATAAAAACGAGTTTCACCAGGATCTCCCTGACGTCCTGAACGTCCACGCAATTGGTTGTCTACACGGCGAGACTCATGTCTTTCAGTACCAATAACATATAAACCACCTGCCGCTAACACTGCCGTATTTCGTTCTTTCCACTCTTGCTTAATCGTTTGCTTTGAAGATTCATCTTCAATTTGACTCAACTCACTATCTAAATTACCACCAAGAACAATATCTGTTCCACGTCCTGCCATATTAGTCGCAATAGTGATAGACCCTGGTCGTCCTGCTTCAGCGATGATTTGAGCCTCATTTTCATGGTTTTTAGCATTCAACACATTGTGTTTTAATTTCGCTTTTTCAAATGCAGTTGACAACAACTCAGAATCTTCAATAGAAGAGGTACCAATCAAAATAGGCTGACCATTTGCATTCCGTTCTTGAACATCTGCAATAATCGCCATGAACTTTTCTTGCATCGTACGATAAATTGCATCAGTTTGATCTATACGTTCAACAGGCTGATGCGTTGGCATAACAATAACTTCAAGGCCATAAATTTGTTGAAACTCAGCAGCTTCCGTATCAGCAGTACCCGTCATGCCAGACAACTTCCCATATAAACGGAAGTAATTTTGGAATGTAATTGACGCTAAGGTTTGATTCTCATTTTGAATACTCACACCTTCTTTCGCTTCGATAGCTTGATGCAAACCATCTGACCAGCGTCGACCTTCCATCATACGGCCAGTGAATTCATCAATAATCACAATTTGATCATCATTGACAACGTAATCAACATCTATATTAAAGAGGTGGTTAGCACGAATTGCTGAACCGATATGGTGCAATAAACTGATATTGGATAAGTCATATAGACTAGTCCCCTCAGCAAGCATACCCATTTCAGTCAGTAACTCTTCCGCATGCTCGTGTCCTTGTTCAGTCAGATGGGCTTGCTTAGATTTTTCATCTAGGGAAAAGTCTCCCGGGCCATCCTCTTCTTCTTGGATTACCAAATTCTTAACGGCTTTATCAATTTGCAAACATACTTCCGCTGAACTTTCAGCAGGGCCTGAGATAATCAAAGGCGTTCGCGCCTCATCAATCAAGATCGAATCAACCTCATCTACAACCGCAAAATTCAGCTCACGTTGGGCTTTTTGCGATGTTTCAAAAGCCATATTATCGCGTAAATAGTCAAAACCGAACTCATTATTAGTGCCATAAACGATGTCACAAGCATAAGATGCTTGCTTAGTTTCATGATCTTGTCCTGAAACAATAACGCCGACGCTTATATCTAAAAAGTTGAATATCTCACTCATCCATTGAGCATCACGACTCGCCAGATAATCATTGACAGTGATTACATGGACGCAGCCTTCTAATGCATTTAAATAGCTAGGCAAGGTAGCAACTAATGTTTTACCTTCACCAGTACGCATTTCAGCAATTTTACCTTGATGTAAAACAATGCCGCCCATCAATTGCTCATCATAATGACGCAAGCCTATAGTTCGAACAGAAGCTTCTCGCACAACAGCAAAAGCTTCGGTGAGTAAATCATCTACATTTTCTCCTTCCGACAAACGCTCTCGAAATAGCGCTGTTTTAGCTTTAAGCTCTTCATCACTTAAGGATTGCAATTCTGTCTCGAAAGCATTTATTGCTTTGACAGTTTTGCTCATGCTTTTGACCTGGCGGTCGTTGCGGCTTCCGAATATTTTTTGTAACACGTATATAACCTAAATCAGTCTTGGATTTGCAATCTATAAACTCTTATCTGGTGACAAAAATTCTCTATGCAAGTCTAACAAAGAAATCATTTGGCACATTGCCAAAATATTAAAAACTAGGCCAAATAAACCTAGTTTTTATTGCTTAACGAATAAATGGCTTTGGATCGACAGATCGACCATTTTTGTAGACTTGGAAATGCACATGTGGTCCAGTAGATCGCCCTGTAGATCCCACCTCTGCAATTTTATCTCCTTTTGAAACAGACGTGCCTACGCTAACAACATTTTTTGAATTATGCGCATATAAAGTCCGCATTCCATCACCATGATTTATTTCAATCACATTTCCAAGTGCTGATTGCTTTTCTGAACGAACAACTACACCATCTGCCACTGCAATCACCGGATCTCCTGTTCTTCCAGGAATATCGACGCCTTTATGAAATTGTTTACGGCCAGAAACCGGGCTAGTCCGCCATCCAAATTTTGAAGAAATCCAGCCTTTTTTAACTGGCATACCTTCAGGCGTTTGCCCTTCCTTTAATATTATCTCTGACAATGAAACACCTAAAGCCTTGATAGCCGCCTCTCTTTCAGCAAGCTTATCTTCCATTGTTAAAATATCAGTTGATAAACCTTCAGGAGTGATACTGATTGAAAAATCTTCCGAGCCACCTTGAGCAGGCTCATTTGAAAAATCAAAAGCAGACATATCAATCTTTGCAGCACTAGCAAGCCTTTTTTCTACGGCATTTATTCGCGAAATTTGTGCTTGCAAACCACCTAATCTTGCACTTAATGCCGCCAAATTATTACCAAGATAGACTTTTAATTCCTCTATGCTTTTCTTTTCAGCAGCAATATCTTGATCGAGTTTATATGGTATTAAACGCTCATAATGATCAACCATATCTTGATTGTTTTCAGCCATATGCATTCCGGCAAACATCATAAGCCCACTAAACGCAAAAAACACTAGTGCAATACCGGCAATAAACGTTTTGCTAATACTAAACGTTTTAGGTTTAGACGCATGATCTTTTAAAAGAATTAATTTCACTTAATACTGCTTGTCGCTGGAGGGATTATCGAATGATGTGATTATAGCGATTTTGTTAAAGTTTGTAAAATATCTATAAATCAACTATAACCTTAAAAATCAATAACTTGGATATGGCATCAATAAAAAACTTGAGCGCAATGAAATATAGTAATGTAGGCTATAATCAATTATCAACATTATAAGTGATTTTACTACTCCCATTGTGCAAAATTTAAACGACATCTTCCGTTCACAGCGACTGCTAAATACCGTCAACAATGACATCCATCAACTTAAACTCGTACATAAAGTTTGGCTCAAAATCATTGAACAATCATTAGAAAATGTAACTACTTGCAACTTTAACCCTAATATTCTAGAACAATGCCTACCCGTAAGCATTAGAACAAAAATACTAAATATAAGCTGTGAATCTTCCTTAATTGCAAGTCATATGCGTTTCATCGAACAACCACTTCTACAAGAAATCCTAGATCATGGCATTGAAGGTGTAACTGGATTAAATCTAATCGTTATGCCAATGGACTTTCAAAACAACACGGTAAATACGAACGAAACTCTTAAAAGGAATGTTGACCCAAGAACTATCAACACTTTGAAAGAATTTACACGCTCATGTACATCTGAAAAATTACGCTCATCCTCTGAGCGTTTACTAAAACAGCTAGAAAAAAATATTAAGAATAGCTA
The DNA here is from genome assembly GCA_938002995.1 of uncultured Arenicellaceae bacterium. Lineage (GTDB taxonomy): Bacteria > Pseudomonadota > Gammaproteobacteria > Arenicellales > Arenicellaceae > CALKZN01. The sequence goes on from CALKZN010000032.1 coordinate 8,188, forward strand.
GAAGTGCTTAACAGTGCTTAGTATGTCTAAAGCTATGCTGTTGCTAATTGACTAAAAGCAATCGGCGCTTCTTCAACATCTTCAAATGTCACTAGTTCCCATGCTGACTCATTTTCCATGAGCGCACGCAGTAATTTATTGTTTAAAGCATGTCCAGATTTATGCGCACTGAATAAACCGATTAGCGGATGGCCTAATAAATATAAATCACCAATTGCATCAAGAATTTTATGCTTGACGAACTCATCTTCATAACGAAGTCCATCTTTGTTCAGGATGCTATAAGAATCCATGACAATTGCATTATTTTGACTACCACCTAATGCCAAACCTCGTTCACGCATTGCCTCAACTTCATGCATAAAACCAAATGTACGCGCCCGACTAATTTCTTTAACAAACGAAGTGCTTGAAAAATCGATTTCAGCTTTTTGTGGGGACTTATTGAAAATTGGATGATCAAAATCTATCGAAAAAGACACTTTAAAACCATCGAAAGGTTCGAACTGAGCAGACTTATCACCATCCTCAACTCGAATCACATCTTTAATTTTGATGAATTTTTTCGGTGCAGCTTGTTCTTTCAAACCAGCAGATTGGACCAAGAAAACAAAAGGACCTGCACTGCCATCCATAATTGGCACTTCTGAAGCATCCAATTCAACATATGCATTATCAACACCCAGTCCAGCAAAAGCTGACATTAAATGCTCAATTGTTGAAACTGTCACATCACCTTCGCACAAAGCAGTGGATAAACGAGTATCACCAACTCGATCAGGACGTGCTGGCAATTCCACAACAGGATCTAAATCAATACGCCGGAATACAATCCCCGTATCAACCGGCGCTGGCCGCAATGTTAAACAAATTTTCTTACCCGTATGTAAACCGACACCAGTAGCACGGATGACATTTTTTAGTGTACGTTGTTTAATCATATGCGATCACATTTAGCTTAGCGTTGAGTTGTGTCAACAAAAAAAAGGGGCGAATAATACACCATTTGGGAGAGATTATATATCATTCGACTCTTTTTTGTTGATAGTTGCTTTTCATATTAAAAGACTATTATCTTTTAGCATTGAGGATAGCCGTTCTCATTCGAGAACCACTAAAACATTAGATCGGTCTAAACAGCATTTCCTCACCAGAAATTCACCAATTAATCATACTGCTCGCGCAAAATAGTCGGTAAATCATACTTATTTTCATAGTCAGCATCTGGCAATGAATCTACAGACAAGCCACTGCGAGGACGAACAAGCAAGTCATCTTCAGCTTGCACATCTTCATAACCGCCTACTGCTCTCCCAATCGGTCTAACGACTTCTTGATCCTGAGCTTTGGTAATAACTTCTGGCTGTTTTTTCATATCTAAGCCTGTTGCAACCATCGTTACTCGCAGTTCATCCCCAATGGATTCATCAGTCGTAGTACCAATCACAACTTTCGCATCACCTGATGCCATTTCATTGACTAATTCACCAACTGTGGCAAATTCACCAATAGTAATATCTGAGGCAGTCACATTAACCAATATTCCTCGCGCTCCAGAAAAATTAATATCTTCAAGTAATGGGCTAGAAAGTGCTTCTTTAGTTGCTTCTTCAGCGCGATTAGGGCCTTGCGCTGAAGCGGCTCCCATCATGGCATCACCCATTTCTGACATCACCGTACGAACATCTGCAAAATCCACATTGATTGTACCTGGACGAGTAATTAACTCTGAAATGCCTTGAACAGCACCAGATAAAACATTGTTAGCTTCACCAAATGCCTCCTTCAATCCAGCATCTTTTCCCATAACCTGCATAAGCCGCTCATTGGGAATAGTGATCAAAGAATCTACTGATTCTTTCAACTGCCTGATACCTTCATCCGCCACTTTGCAACGGTTTTCAAAACTAAATGGCCGAGTAACAACCGCAACTGTTAGCGCACCTACATCTTTTGCTATTTCAGCAAAGATCGGAGCTGCTCCAGTTCCAGTACCACCTCCCATACCTGCAGTAATAAAGATCATATCCGCTCCGTGCAGAGCTTCCGCGATCATCTCACGATCTTCCAGTGCAGCTTGACGA
>CALKZN010000033.1 GCA_938002995.1 uncultured Arenicellaceae bacterium
TGAAGAAACCCATTGCCAAGCATTATTTGAGCCACTCAGGGTTTCAACTCAACTAAACGACAACGCAGGAAGTTAGTCCTTTGATATCCGTATACAAAGGCTTATTTGCGGTTTGTATTGCCTTTATTTCCTATGTTTTGGTCACTCAAATAGACCAAATTACTATCGACACGAGCTTAAAAGACCTCGCTCCGCAATTCGCCAACAATCCAGAAACTCGTGCTGCTGTCGATCATGTGTCAGCCTCCTTAGAAAAGCGCTTTGTCCTGCTAATAGAAAGCACTAAAGACGACAAGCAAGTCAGTAGTTCGGCGCTTGAATACTTAGCATCAAATATTAATCAATTAGATCATGCGCAAATTGCACCTAATACAGAACAAGTGCTCGAACGACTGATTGCTTTTTATCAACCGTATCGATTTCAATTGCTCAGTGAACAACAAAGTTCAGTATTGAGTGGCAATAATGAATCGTCCGAGAGTTTGCAGCAAAGCATTGCTGAAGAAGCACACACAAAATTATTTCAATTAACAACAACGCCTCGCTTGATTCCTTTTGAAGACGATCCCCTAAGCTGGCAAAGTGATTATCTTTTGTCGCGCCTTACTTTGTTGTCGACAAATGAAAATGCAACAGGCGCTAATGCTACAAAGAATAGCTACTTGGTTTTCTCACTCAGTGATAAAAAATTATCATTAGACAATCAACAAACTTTACACGCTCAAATACAACAAGTCATTGAATCAGCCAGTGACGAATTTTCCGTTAAGGTGTATCGCTCAGGTGTGTTTTTCTTCGCTACAGAAGCTGCGAGTCAATCCAAAAAAGAAATTAGCTTTATCACTAGTATTTCAATGATTTCAGTATTTTTCTTATTACTGTTAGTTTTTCGAAATATTGGACCTATCATCTTGCCTTTTGTCAGCATCGCTTTAGGCGTTGCTTTCGCTATGGCCGTCACCCAAGTTGTATTTAGTGGTATTCATGTATTAACGATTGTCTTTGGCGCTAGTTTGATCGGCGTGGTCATCGATTATTCTCTGCATTTTTTCTATCATAAGAGCAGCCACTCTCATCAAGACAAAGCATCCACCAAGCAAAGTAATCGATATTTACTGAACGCTCTAGTGTTAAGCCTAGCAACATCATTAATCGGATATGCAGCATTGAGTTTTTCTAGCCTAGAGGCCTTGAAGAAAGTCGCCCTATTTTCCTGTTGTGGTCTGTTCATGGCTTGGTTAAGTGTTGTTTGCTTAGGCGATTGGATGACGCGTAATATGCAAGCACCTAGAGAACGCTATTTGCGAACTCTTGTTGCCGCAATAAACAAACCTCTTCGAATTTTAAACACGAAAACTGTCATTAGTATTTGGCTTTGCATCATCGTGGCAAGTATTGGTATTGCACTATTTAAAGCACCTGTCAGTGATGATCCACGTTTATTTTTTAAGCCTTCTAAGCAGCTACTCTCTCAAGAAGCTTTTGTTGGCCAACAAGTAAATGACTTTGAGCCTGGCCGCTATCTCTTGCTAAAAAGCCGCCCTGACCGCTCTTTGCATACTATTGCAAATGAGTTCAAGCAGAATATAGCCAAGAGATCAGAGCTTAAACCATCACAGTTTGTCAGCTTAATCGATTGGGTGCCAAGCGCAACTCAACAGCAAAACAACTATCAACTGCAAGCGCCTCTTTACCAACAAGGTGGAGCCATCGAGCAGTTACTCGCTAAACTAGGCATCGATCAAAGTGCCGCCCTGAAGCTACGTCAAAATTATGCTGAAGCTAAAGGTCAACAACTCGATTTAGCCACGACTGCAACCGCATTTAAGGGCGTGTTGCCGCCTCTATGGCTGCGCTATAAACAACAGGAATTAGCGTTTATGCTGATTCGAAAAGGCACCAACACAAACTCTTTAGAAGCGATTGCACAGCAAATTGATGGCTTAGAGTATATTAATACTCTCGCAGCAACATCAACCGTGCTCAAAGAACAACGCCAGTCAGCGTCACTATTACTACTTTTTGCTTATGCTTTAGTCGCTTTATTATTACTCGTTCGGTTCAAGTCACTTTCAGCAATTTGGATGATAAGCATCCCTGTTGCCTCAACAGCTATACTATTAATACTATTTTTCATCACTGGCAACACACTCAATTTATTCCATACTATGGCCTTATTTTTAGTATTAGGTCTTGGCATGGATTACAGTATTTTCGTCAAAGAAATGCGCGAAAATTTATCGATAACTCATCAATCTATTTTTCTTTCTGCGATCACCAGTTTATTATCTTTTGGTCTGCTTGCAGTAAGTTCAATTCCTGTTGTTAGTGCATTTGGACTAACTTTATTAATTGGCAATTTAAGCAACCTTATTGGTGCTTTTATCTATTCGGAGCAATTATTACGTTATGAGCAATAAACGCATTTTAGTCACAGGTGCTAGCCGTGGCATTGGTAAGGCAATCGCCCTTCATTTAGCCGAACAAGGTTTTGAAGTGACGGTTCACTTTCACAGCAACCTAGCTGCTGCTGATGAAGTTTGTGAAAAGATCAAAGCAATGGGAGTGAATGTTAGCCAACTTCAATTTGATGTTGCCGATACTAAATCTTGTCGAGAAGTTCTTGAAGCAGATGTTGCTGAAAACGGCGCTTATTATGGCGTGGTTTGTAACGCCGGTATTGCTAAAGATGCGGCTTTTCCAGCGATGGAGGATGAACAATGGAGTGATGTTATCCATACTAATCTTGATGGTTTTTATAATGTTCTTAAACCACTCACCATGCCTATGATTCGACTCAGAAAAGGCGGCCGGATTGTCACTATTTCATCTGTTTCAGGCTTGGTAGGTAATAGAGGTCAAGTGAACTATAGCGCAGCCAAGGCAGGTATTATCGGCGCGACCAAAGCACTTGCGATTGAACTAGCCAAACGTAAAATCACCGTTAATTGTGTTGCTCCTGGTGTCATCGAAACCGATATGATTGAAGGTATTTTTGCCGATGAAGCGAAAAAAATGATCCCCATGGGCAGCTTTGGCAAAGCTGAAGACATTGCAGCTACTGTTGGTTTTCTTATGTCTGATAGTGCAGGCTATATCACTCGACAAGTGATCAGCGTCAATGGTGGCATGTGCTAATTTTTTATAAAGGTTCGTAAGATATGCTTTAATACTTTATATATGGTATTACATTAAAAATTCATTTTGCTAACTTATAAGACAATATGAAATCACTCATTGGGATTATAGGTGCCGGTCCTGCAGGCTGTGCATTGGCGTGTTTTTTAAAAGAAAAAAATATTGATTGCATCGTTTTTGATGAACAACAAACGCCAGATATTATTGTCGGTGAATCCTTAACACCAGCGATTATCCCTCTTTTACGCCGCTTAAAAATTGAAAATCGCGTTGCTGAAGTATCTCAGCTAAAACAAGGCGCTGGTATTCGCCACAATAATGGCAATAGAGTTAACTTCAGATTCCGCCATTTTGGCAAAAAATATCCAGACTATTCTTATAATATCCCACGGCCAAAATTTGATGGCATTATGCGTGAACGCGCTAAAGAGCTCGGTGTCCGTTTTATCAATTGTCGAGCTAGAGTAGAAACCAGCATTAATGATTCAAATCGAGATATTCAACTCACTGATGAAACAATAGCTCAGGCAGGTTTAACTCGAGATCAACAACCTAGCTTATTAGTCGACGCTAGTGGAAGAACTAGGCTATTTAGCAAAGCTCTTAAAATTCCTTATACAAGAGGTACAAGGAACGATGTGAGTTATTTCGCTCATTATGAAAATTTTGAGTGCCCTTCTGTTTCAACCGGACAAGTTATTTTAACTGTGCTGGAAAGTGGTTGGTCTTGGCAAATCCCTCTAAAAGATCGTATTTCTGTAGGTGTTGTACTCAATAAAACTGCCGCTAAACACTACGGAAAGTCTAGTGAAGAGCGTTTAGAAAACATTATTAACACTGATGCTTTATTAGCTAAAGATGGAGAAAAAAGGCAACGTATTAGCCCTGTTAAAAGCTATCAAAATTATCAATTAATTTCTGAGAAAGGCTATGGTAAGGGGTGGGTATTATTAGGAGATGCTTTTGGTTTTGTCGACCCTATGTTGTCGCCTGGCGTTCATATGTCTATGACATCAGCAGAGCTTTTAGAAAAATTTGTATTTAATAAGTCATCTCCAACAACAAAAGATTTTGACAAATATTGTGATGAATATAAAAAGTGGTATTACGCTTGGGAATACCTTGTTCAGTTCTTCTATAATGGTCGCATGCTAAGTATGGGTGAAGTACGAACAAAAATTCAAAACAACTCGGCTCTTTTTTCCATTCCAAAATTAGTCGAACCTTATGTTAGTAGAGTGTTAACATTATTAATGTCTGGGATCAAAACACGTTCAAAACTAAACCAGAAAATTTTGTTTCATAGCAGCCAACAAGTAGCTAACGACCCTGACCGAATCGCTGCACACACCATTCATTCTAGTCTTGATAATATCAAGCATGGAATGCTTGAGAAAAAAGATGTAATAGCCAATAACATTAAAAAAACAGCCTAACCATTGTGACAAATCATATCTCGACAAGAACCGTCAGAACTTTATCGAGCAAAAGTCTTGAAAAATTTTTAGCTGAAAATCTAAAAAACGAAATACCAATTATTTTTAATGACTTAACTGAAAACTGGCCAGCAAGGAAAAAATGGAGTTTCGATTATTTGTCTGAGCATCATGGTGATTTGGAAGTCCCTGTTTACAGTAGTCAACCTGCAAAAAATAAGCAACATCAACATGCTGCTGAAAAAAAGATAAGGCTATCAGAATATTTTTCACTGCTAAAAGCAGGTGAGAATAATCTACGAATGTTTTTTTATAATATTCTTAAAAATGCCCCTGAGTTACTCAATGATTTCAAATACCCTGATATAGGGTTAAAATTTTTTAAGCGATTACCTGTGCTGTTTGTTGGAGGAAAAGGTGCAAAGGTACAAATGCACTATGACATCGATTATGCGCATTTATTGCTATGTCATTTTGGAGGAAAAAAGAAGGTATTGCTCATTCCTCCAGAGCAAACCCCTTTTATGTACAAAGTGCCTTACTCTTTCAGTAGCCTCTTTGCGGTAGACTTTTCAAAACCAGACTTTAATAAGTATCCAGCATTGCAAAAACTTCAAGGCTATACAGCTGAATTAAACCATGGTGATTCTTTATATATTCCACCGGGTTATTGGCACTATGTTATTTATGAAGATGCTGGGTTTTCCATGACTCTACGCGCCTTTCCTAAAAGCTTGCGTCATCGCTTGAGTTTGATGAAAAATATTTTTATCACGCGAACCATTGATGGTTTAATGCGTAAAATAATTGGTCAGCCCTGGAACGATCGCAATGAACGCATGGCAATCAAGTTGACAAATAAAAACGTGCCTTAACTGTCTTTCGATTTAGTACTTAGTCTTCACATTTCTTCACAATAAGCGAAGTATTAATTCCACCAAAAGCAAAGTTATTACTCATCACAATATCTGTCTCAAGTTGACGAGGCTGATGTTGAATATAATCCAAATCAGCGCACCTAGGATCAATACTATCTAGATTCAAATTCGCCGCGAACCAGCCTTCATTCATCATATTGATAGTGCTCCATAATTCAAACGCTGCACAAGCACCTAAGCTATGACCAGTGAACCCTTTTAAGGTGCTGATGGGTTTTTTGCCCATGACATTAAACGTTGCTTGTGATTCTGCAATATCACCGTATTCAGTTGCCGTAGCATGCGCGGAAATATAACCAATCTGTTCAGGCGCCACATTTGCATCAGCAAGAGCGAGTTCCATCACTTTTTCCATGGTTTTTTGTTGTGGCCTGACTATATGTGCGCCATCAGTATTCGTACCAAAGCCGACGACCTCTACAAGAATGTTTGCTCCTCGCGCTTTGGCATGATCGTAGGATTCTAAAATCAGCGTCGTTGCGCCCTCACCCAAAACTAGACCATCACGATTTACATCAAAAGCACGTGGTGATTCCTCGGGCGTATCGTTTTTTAAGCTCGCAGCAAATATAGTGTCAAAGATAGCTGCTTGAGCTGGCATGAGTTCTTCAGAACCACCTGTGACCATAATCTCTTGTTGGCCCGCTCGGATTGCTTCATAAGCGTATCCAATCCCTTGGCTGCCAGCAGTACAAGCACTAGAAGTTGTGTACATTCTGCCTTGAATTCCGAAATACACACCTATATTCACCGGTGCAGTGTGACTCATCATGCGAATATAGGTAGTGGTGTTAATGTCATTCATTGACTGTTCTTTGACAAAACTGAAGAACTCTAATGATGCATCAAAATTACCATACGCAGATCCATAAGCAATTCCAGTCGAACCGTCTTTAATGGCTTCATGACCGAGCAACCCAGCGTCTTCAAGTGCAATTTCAGTCGCGCGCACTGCCATTTGTGCGACCTTTCCCATACTACGTTTCTTTTTAGCGCGATAAGTCGCTGGCAATTCAAAATCATCGATGGGTGCTGCAAGCTTAGTTTTTAGCTCTGTGTATTGGTCCCATTCTGGCATGTAACGCACGGCACTTTTTGTTCCTTGCAGACGAGCCTTAACTTCCTCCCAACTTGTTCCTAAAGAAGAGATATTTCCGGCACCGGTGATCACTACACGGCGGTGGTGTGGGAACTGCGTTTGTTGCGAAGGCTGAGACATCTTGTTTATTCTGCTAAAGGTTTACGAAATACAGATAGATTAGCGCGAGCTATCGATTCTTGATCACCCGCTTGCGCTTGACCTGCTCGCGTAATGATACAGTCAAATGTCGCTAAACTGTCGCCAACTAATGCTTTTTCTCGACATTCCACCTGCAAAACCGTATTTAAAGGGAAATAATCTAATTCTGTCGTGTACGCTCTTGTGCCCAATAAAAAACCCAAATGCGGCTCAGTCAATCCTTGTTCCAATTGATAGCCTGCAATTAATGCTGCGGTTTGACCCATATATTCAATACCAACAACTGCTGATACACCTTGTTCTGTTGCAAATGGCGCTTGCTCATCAATCCACACTTCAGCGATAGCATGAGATTGGCTGATCTCTACTATTTTATTCACCAATAGCATTGGCGGCCTATGCGGTAGGTAAGCCAAAATCTTGTCATCAAAGCGCTCTGAACCTTGATTTTCTATGACACTCATGAGGCAGTCTCCTTAGATTTTTCCGACTCAACCAATGTCGAACTATCTTTCCAAAATGGGAAAAAATTGAACCATTGATATGGCACTTTCGCACAATGTTTTTCTAATTCACCCGCAAATCGTTGTGCATATGCCTGTATATCCTCCATCCGAGTTTTACGGGAAAGTTCGATTTTCTCTGCGAAAGGAACGACTTCAAAAAATACTCTTTCATCTTCTGCGGAGTAATCACGATACGCAAACATAAGCTTGACTGGACATGCTAAGGCTTTTGCAAGCATATACGGCCCAATTGGCAATGGCGCTGTACGGCCTAAAAATTCAACATCCACAGTACGTGCTAAACCCGTCAATGGAATACGATCGCCAGCAATAAACACCCACTCGCCTTGATCAATTTTAGCTTTAAGCTTGAGCATAGTGTCGATTTCAAAATCATCTACTTGGAAGATATTCAAGCGTGAATCTGGATTTAAGGATTGCATAATTGCCGCATAATTCGCAGCATGTTTATCATAGATCAATATATTGATGACTTTATCGCGATAACGTTGCATAAAACCACGACAATATTCCAGGTTACCCATGTGCGTACCAATGACTAATTGGCCCCGCTCATCTGCCATAAGATCCTCAATGACTTGCGGGTTTTTTACATCAAAATTATTGGCATCAATGTGGATATACCATGCTAATAACTTATCTACAACGGTCTCTGCAAACTCACGAAAATGTCTTGCCGCATGGCGTATCCCTGGCGTCGTTTGCCATTTCTCAGGATAGGCTTTGGCATGGGTGCGCAAAAAATCCAAAGACGCTGACCGAGAACTTGGACGAAAAACAATGAAATAAACGACGGTTGGGTACAAGAGTATTGATACCGCATGTCGGCCAAGCAGCTTATGAACACCCCAAAGAAACTTCAGCCCAAATAAGGTGCCGGCTTCTTGTATGGATGCCCAATGACGAGGTTCTTGTGATTTACTCATGGATTATTGCGTGATTTACAGTGCTTAAAGTACGGAGCTTAGCGCTTGAACTTTCGCGCAATCAACCACGGGGAGCGAATCAACATACCTAGCATCAAGCCGACATGAAGTTTAATTAGTAATAGGTTGTCGCGCAGATAATAAAAATGCGACACACTATTTTGATGATAAATAACCTTGGTTGACACAAACTTCATCGGTATTCCTGCCCAGACAGATTTAACAGCAATATCGGTATCAAAGTCCATACGCCTGCCAATGTGATGCCGATCACAAATTTGCTCAAATTGCGTCAATGGGTATAAACGAAACCCACAGAGGCTATCTTTAATTTCAAAAGATAAAGTTTCAACTGCAACCCAAAAGTCGGTCACCTTGCGGCCATATAACCGGGCTTTAGGCGCCGTTTCATCAAATTGCGGATGGCCGGAAACTATAGCTTCAGGATATTCTTGGCTAAGTGCCATAAATTTTTCAACATCGTTAACATCATGCTGACCATCAGCATCAATTTGAATCATATGTGAAAACCCAAGAGCTCGTGCATGTGTAGCCGCGGTGATCACTGCTGCGCCTTTGCCACGGTTTTGGGCGTGTTGATAAAAATAATGATCTACCTTTGTTTGCTCTTGCAACTGTTCAAATAATTTTGTCAGTTCATTGATGCTGCTTTCAGAACTGCCATCATCAACAATAATACAAGGCAAGTCTAGTTCCGATAAGATAGGTAAAAATGCTTTAAACGCAGCTTCATGGTTATAGTGAGGAACAACAATGCACAATTTCATAATATCGCCTTGAACCAATTATGCGGTAAATAACAATGACCCTGTTGAGTAGGTCAAACTGTCATCTTTATAAGTAAATGCAACTGAATTTTTATCGGCATTAAATGTCATATTCAAGGCTAAGTGAGTGTCCGGTAATATCATGGTTTTAAATTTTACATTGCTTACTTTTTTGAGTCCTTCTAGGGAAAAAATATGCTTTGCCAACTCGCAAGCCCAATGTGTTTGTACTACGCCTGGCAATACGGGTTGATTTGGAAAATGCCCAGCAAACCATGACAGTTCTTGTTGAATATAAACCTCTATATCGACACTTTCTTTGGCTTGAAACACTGTTTTAAGTTCACACCAATCATCGCCAAAAAACGAATTTTGTAAGCTTTCTATTGTATTTTTTAAATCCAAATGTTCCACAGCTATTGTTCTATTTTTCGTTTATAGAAATGCCTAAAAATTAACTCGCCTAAAGCAAACCCACCTAATAAAAAATAGGCCAATAGTCCATTATACAAAGTCCAGTATTTTAAAGAAACACAACACGCAGTATATGCTGAGATCATGGCGTTAAAAAACAATAAGCCAGCCCAAACTATAGTCAAATTACGCATATAGCCAACCGCTTTTTCTGGATAGTCTTGGCCAGCCATTTTGGCGAACCGTTCCACCAAAGACATTTTTGATTTCAATGAGAATGCAAACAATGCGGAAAAACCTAAACTCATCAGAACTGGATAGAATCGGAGCATTTGCTCACTATTCATGATCGCTACCACTATACAAAAGCCACCTACTACAACGAGTTGTAACCATTGACTAGGTTCATGGTAAGAGCCTTTAATAACGATCCTTAATAACAATAAAACCGCTAAAAATAATGCAAAAACGGATGGACCATAATGGCTCAATCCGTAATAGACAACAAATGGATAGGTGACTGTTACTACGCCAATTAAGGCGCCTATAACAACTTTTAAAGACATTAAGCTAAAACCATTAAACGGTAATCACCAAATAAATCGCGTTCATCATCGGAAATAGCCAACTTAGCATTATCATCAAGCATATCTTCAAGGTGCACAGCGATACGCTCTAGCATGGCAACATTTTCAGTGAGTGTTTTTTGCATATCAATTTCGCCCTTCATTTTTAAAACGTCATTAAAATATGTCATGCACGGAATCAAATATTGATCTAAGAAAATACCTTCCGCTGGCATAATTATGCGTTGCGAAGCTCGTGCTTTCATTTTTTTCTGCAAATCTGCATTTAAATTCTGAGCCACTTTTAATACTGGATTCATCGTGCGCATCAGTTGAATATCTGTAATTGAATCTTGATAAAACAATAAGGTTAAAACACCCCAATAATAGGCATAGTCCCAAAGTAGTTTTATCGCCATCATTTTCCTATCACCAAAGCCGCCATATTGGTCGGTATAGAGTGATAAGGTATTCTCGAAAAATGAATTATAGAAAATATGGAAAACAGCGCTGTCCAAGCGAATGTCTTTTCCTTTTTTTGATTGGCCTATCAAATGCGTCATGAATGTATTATTCAAGGCAATAAAATCACTGCCTGGTGCATAAAACGGATCAGTAAATGCGCCCGCTTCACCGGTAAGACCCCAACCCTCTTCAGAAAACATTTTCGTGCAACCGTAGGAGTAACCGCGAATTAAATTAAAATCTAATAGTTTCGCCCCAGAAACAGCTTGCGCACATTTAGGTTGATGTTTTTCTAACCAACGCATGGTGTCGTCAAAGGTTTCAATGCCACTATCCGCTAGCGCTTTATCATCCATCACTATGCCAACACTGGTTGCGCCCGTGCCTAATGGAATAATCCACACCCAGTAACCTGGTCCCATTAAGTGATTGGTACTCAGCCAGCGTTTACCTTGATCTTTTAAACGATTTCGCCACTCTAGATTATCTGACCATTCATCGATGACAACGCGCTTATCAATGCGAAACCAAACGGCATTTCCTTTATGATCATTTGCTTTGTCTAAGCCTAGCTTGTTTTTAACTAGTTTTTGTCGACCAGCAGCATCAACCAACCAGTTACCAACAAATTGTTTAGTACCTGTAGTCGTTTCTACATCAATACTGTGTTTTCCATTTCCAAGTTCAATGTGTTTGGTATTCGCCCCATCGATAACATCGACGCCCATTTTGGTCACTTCTTGATGCAAGTGGTTTTCAATAACGCCACGATCCATTTGATAAGTAGGAATCCCAAATAACTCACTAACGCCAAGCTCATCTTGCTGCGAATAATCAGCCTGAGGCTCGCCAAAAAAACAGCGTAAACCGTGCTTTTGTAAATGTTGTTCTGTGAAATGATCTTTCATTCCAAGGGTTTCTGTAAAATAGTGAGAACCAATTTCAACCGTAGATTCACCGACTTTTGCCGTGGTATTTGGTCGAGGAAAAGTGCTTTTTTCAACAACTAAAATATCTAAGTCTGGCGTGTCCATTTTCAGCTGTCGGGCCAAGCTCAATCCAGCTAAACCACCACCAGCAATAATTACATCTGTTGTTTTACTTCCCATAATTAACTCGCTATCAATCTCATCGATGAACCCGCACTTAAAGGTAAGTCTAGCGTTCTTTGTGGGTTCGTTTCAGTCATCATTAATAACTGTAATAAGGTCAAAATTCTAGCCGTTGGTGTGTTTTCATAAAGTGCCTTCAGCTGCTCAGAACAATTTTTTAACTCAGGCCATTGCGCTGATTCTTGTAATACTTCAGCGTTGATTTTAACACCATCAGCATTAATGTCATGCGGTGCAAGAACTAATGACACTGCAAAGGGTTCATCATTCTTCAACAAGCCTTTTAGCACTGCCGACACTGGCGCATCATAAAAGGTCAACAGCATTGGAATTTTCTCGTTTTCAATTTGTGTCAATGCTTCTAACAAGGTCAATGAAACTGACTCTTCATAGCCTGCGACTGAATTAGCCGCTTTCATACAACCTGTGCTAATCGTCCAATAACCGGCCGCTGCATTATGTACTGAATTATGGAATTTCGTCGGCGACAGTTGCTTGCTTTCACCCGCAAGAACCTTGCACATATAGTCGGTTAGCTGAGTATCTCCCAATGCTGAAACAAATACACAACTTAATTCTTCGGGGGAAAATGGTGAGTTTTGCGCTGCTTGCCATGACGACTCGACAGCTAAACGAACTGGTAATGGCGCTCGCCGACGTTCATTCGCTGGAATCACCTCTGGTTTAGGCCCCTTGGCTCCATCGTCTTCAAAAGCAAGGCCGTTGAAAAGGTTTTGTAAATCTTGCCAATCGCGAAAATCATGTCCCCACGCACCCACCGAAACTATTTTTGCTTGTAAACTCATATCCTTATTCACCCTGTTCCTGGCCAAAAATTAAACTGCAATTATTGCCACCAAAGCCAAAAGAGTTTGTCATCGCATGCTTAACAGTTTGTTCAACATTTTCCGCTTGAATTGTGATATCAACATCATGATCCAGCTCTGATAAATTCATTGAACCAGGAATGATGCCTGTTTTAATAGTATCTAAGGCAATAATTGCTTCTGTTATACCTGCTGCACCTAGTGTGTGTCCCATCCACGCTTTAGTTGAAGAACAGCGTGTTGTTTTTGGAAAAAGCATGCTGACCAATTGACCTTCGATCCTGTCATTCGCGCGACTAGACGTCCCATGTAAATTAATATAATCAACACTTTCTGGGTTTAAATTAGCCATTTTTAAGGCTTGTTGCATGGATAGTTTGGCTCCTAAGCCATCTGGATGGGGATGCGACATATGGTAAGCGTCAGAGCTTTCACCATAGCCTAACAATTCTATTCCTGTGGAATGTTGCGCATCTTCTTTGCGCATTAAAATAGCGAAACCAGAAGCTTCGCCTAGGTTGATACCATCTCGATCTTGGTCAAAAGGGCGGCATGGGTTTTCTGATACTAATTGCAGAGAATCAAAGCCATGTAAAACACTCAAACACAGCGTATCAACACCGCCGACTAATAC
Organism: uncultured Arenicellaceae bacterium; assembly: GCA_938002995.1. Taxonomy (GTDB): domain Bacteria; phylum Pseudomonadota; class Gammaproteobacteria; order Arenicellales; family Arenicellaceae; genus CALKZN01. Next base: position 13,012 of record CALKZN010000033.1, read on the forward strand.
TGCATCAACAATACCTGACTGCAACCAACGAGCTCCGCTGGCAAACACTTTAGCCGATGAAGAGCATGCGGTATTAATTGTTAAGGCTGGCCCTGTGATGCCAGTCAAATGTGCCACATATAAACTAGGCGCATGAGGATTATGAACTGTCTTTTGTTGATATTCAGGTTTCAACAAACCTTCTTCATTCAAATCGGTATAGGCTGTTTCGGTACGATCAATACTCGAGGTACTTGATCCCATGACTAAGCCAATGCGATTAGGGTTAAAGCGTGATTTTAATTGCTCGATATTATCGAGAATTGTGCCTTGTGAAATCCCTATGTTAGCCAGAGCATTATTACGACTTTGCCATTCGCCAAGATCTATATCATCAATTTGAGACACTCGTCCGATCCAAGTTGGCAAACCCGAGCGAGGAAAGTCATTCGCCCTTAAACCACTTTGTTGCGTTGACAAGGCTGAGCGCAAAGCATCAAGATTGATGCCTGCAGCAGACGTTGATTGGTAATCTATTAAACTAATGTCCATAATAAGGCGTGCTTAGAAACTGTAAACCTGTAATTTTAACAAAACAATGTCACAATGACCTTGTCTTTTCCATGAAAACTAAATGATACATATTATGACTGTTTGTCGATTCTCTACAAAAGCCTTCACATCGGTTAAAGGGCTTATTTTGATGTCTTTCCTTGTCGGTAGCGCAGCTTCAGCTGAAGAAAAACCTCTTTGGCAATTTGGCTTAGGTGTCGGCGGCTTAAATCAATCGTACTACACCGGCACAAAACAAACCCGTAGTTTTCTATTCCCGGTTATTTTACCAATTTATCGCGGAGAAGTTTTTAAATCGGATGATCGTGGCGCTCGAGCTGAAGTTTTTAAAAGTGATCAACTTAAATTAGATATTAGCTTAGACTTCAATCTTTCAATAGATAGTGATGATGTTGATTTGCGTCGAGGCATGCCTGATATTGCTAATAATTTACAAATTGGCCCTTCATTAGAATGGACCTTACAACAAAGTGAAAACCATCTATGGAAAATTAACTTTCCGTTGCGAGTCAATATAGGTATTGATGGTGACGGCGCTGATTTTGATGGCACAACTTTTTCTCCAAACCTTGAGTTTAATCAAAATTTTCGTCTCAAAAATATTCCTTGGCGTTTTGGCGCATCAATTGGCCCTCAATTCGGTTCGAGCTCTTATCACGATGTTTATTATAGTGTTGATGATGAGTTTGCTACCAATACTCGTGCTGCATTTCAAGCCGATGGCGGATATACGGGCTTTCGTACACAGGTTTCAGTAGTTAACAGAAACAGCGACAAACACCTTTTTGTATTATTCCTTCGCTATGAAAATATCAGTGGAGCCGTTTTTGAAGATTCACCTTTAGTGGAAACAGATGATAATTTGATTGTCGGTTTTATCTATAACTACTATTTATTTAATTCAAAAACATTGGTTAATCGGTAGGCTTAATACTTACAAACTCTTCGATAAAAGCTACATCTCGGTTTTGATATTTCGGCAACGATAATAAGCGTTTGATATTTCCAAGAGTTGCCAACGGCGTTGAGGTCACCGCATCGTTAAATAACCATGCTGGAATTGCCCCTCCTGGATCAGAGTGGATATAGTGTTCAATCAGTACGCCACCGCCATTTTGCGGAATAAGCTTCCATTGTAAATCCATGTCGTTGATACGGATGTAACGCTTATTTTTCACATATTCGTCTTGGTAAGACTTGCCTTTAACAATGACGATGCCGGTATTTTTTTCTTGATGAATTCTAATTTTTAAAAATATATCTCGCTTCTTAAGAGGCCATGGAAACTTCGATACAACGTATTGATAATAGTTTGTTTGATCAATAAATCGCACCTTTTCAATTCTCTCACAAACAGTAGACTTTTCATGACAACCATCAACAAATAAGACTAAATTTGCAACATCATTGAGTCGCGCCTTGACCAGCATGCTTGATTTTACCGCTGTAAACTTAGAGTTTCCGAATTGCGAGGCTTCAATCATGATGCCCTGTTTTTCAACAAGCTTTTTCCATGGAAATGCTTGCCAATCGGGTGTTGTGGAATCAATGGCTAAGAGCGAAGTGCTATATATATTCAATAAAACGAGAATAAAAACTGACTTTTTCAGAATATTTAATGCTCTTAACATTGTTCTAAACTTCCTTTTGCCGATAGCGATGCCACAAAGCAAAAATACCCATAGCCACCACACTAACACCGATAAAGTGAAGGTGCTTATTCATAATCCATGCTGTTGAAACAACATCCATGAGAATTAGGAACATCAAGAAATAGAAAATAATATCTCGATGAAAATATCGACACGCTAATGCTCCTAAAGGAGCACCAAAGACCACGATAGGAACGGCAGACAACCAATAATCGACAACAATACCGTCGAATTTGTCTGAAATTAATAGAATAAAGACAAAGCCTACCACAGCATTAATAGCCATCACGCATACAGATGTCGCTACAGCACGTTTTAAGCCAACTCTAGAAAAGATAATCATCAACGCAAAGATGACAAAATCAATTCCTGTACCAATCAAGCCGTTGATTACCCCCCCTATAAAACTTCCTATGATAGTCGGCACTAAACCAATATCTTTGATAGCATCAACATGGCCAAGAGTACGAAACTTACGATGATTTATGAAACGATCAAAGATAAGTACAAAGGCGACAAACAAGCTAAATAATGAAAATAAATATTTGGCTTGTCCTCCAGCAAAAAAATGATTCAATTCAAATAAGCCAATGTAAACGCCTAGAGCTCCTGGGAATAAAGACGCTAGAATAATTTTTTTACTTATAGGTACTTTGCTTAGGAAAATGATGAGCATCGCTGAGCTCATACCTACGCTTTGAATTGCCAAGGAAAAAACTAAAGCGGTTTCACTGGGTATCGACAACAACTTGGTGAAAACTGGAAATGCAACTGCACCACCACCTAAGCTGGTCGAACCTGCCACAAACGAACCAATGAGCATTGTCAGCAAAATGACAGCATGGGATTCTACCAGCTGCAATACTTTGCTGAAGCCCGTGTTTAAAAACCATACAGCCCAAACAGAAAAAATGATGAGTAATTGTATGTATATAGGTCGCATTTTTTGAGTGACTAAATTCCTTCTCTTTTCAGGGCGATAGTATATGGGTTTTATATACTAGGGTAGATGTTTTATAAAAATCAATGCATTACAACTTAGCTTATACTTTAAAAGGTGAAAAGCATGACAAAAAATGTCTGTTTACGTAATAGACACATTATCAAAAATATGCAACTATTTGCACATGTCTTTAAAACACGCAATATTAAGCCTACTCGTTGAATCCGAGCGCAGCGGCTATGATCTAACCAAAAACTTCGAAAGCTCCGTTGCTTTTTACTGGAGTGCTAGCCACCAGCAAATATATAAAACATTGGGTGATATGCATGATAAAAACTGGGTTAGCTTGAAGCATCAAGCACAATCTGGCAAACCAGATAAGAAAATTTACTCACTCACAGATGATGGCGCTGCTGAACTCAAACGCTGGGCTGTAGAACCTGTCAAACAAGCAGCTCCAAAAAATCAATTGTTAATTAAGCTAATGCTTGCACGTTTGGTAGGCACCGAACCCATTCTTGAACAATTGAATGGTGAACTAAAACGTGTCTATAAAGAAATCGCTACTTACTCAAAAATTGAAAAACAATACTTCTCTTCAAAGCCTAGCCACGACACCCATTTAAAAAACGTTACCAGCTATCTTACTTTGCGAAATGGCCTCTTATCAGCACATGCAGAACTAGACTGGTTGCATGAAGCAATCGAGATGCTAGAAAACAAATAATCATCACATATAAAATACCTTTTCTCAGTTAATATTTATTCTTGACTGTTTTACTGGGTTTCTCTAGAATCACACTCCCGCTATAGAATATTAGAAAATTCTAATATTTAAACCTTGCTTGCTTTAAGCAATAGCAAACAAACCTTAGCGGTGATTTTAATAATACTGATATATCAAATGAAATTAACTGCCAAAGGCCGATACGCTGTTACAGCAATGATGGATTTAGCGCTACAAACTAAAACGTTTGTTGCAGCGCATTCCAATGCTGAAAACTGTGGTGAAGAATTTCGTGTCGTCCTGACAGATATTGCCGAAAGACAGCATATTTCTTTGTCTTATTTAGAACAGCTATTTGCTAGCCTACGCAAGGCAAACCTGATTAATGCAGTGCGTGGACCGGGTGGTGGTTATTCATTAGCAAAAAGCAGCGATGAAATTTCAGTTGCAGAAATTTTAGCCGCTGTTGATGAAAACCTCGACTTAACCTGTGGCAATGGCGCTACTTGTGGTGGAGATCATGACCCCTGTTTGACCCATAACCTTTGGTCAAACTTAAGCCAAGAACTGCATCGTTTTCTTGACGATAAAACACTATCAGAAATTATCAAACAACCTATTCAATTTTCTGAGAAACCTTCAAAAAATTTCTCTGGAATACCAATCGAATTATCTTAACAAGCATCAGAAACAATCATGACTACTGTTAAAGAACTCAGTCCAGCACCAACCAAAGCAGAATTAAATCCTGAATTGGATAACCTTGTTGGCCGTGAGTATAAAGAAGGCTTTGTCACCGATATCGAATCCGATACCTTTCCCCCTGGATTAGACGAAAGTGTTGTCAGAGGAATTTCGGCAAAAAAAGGTGAACCTGAATTTATGTTGGAATATCGCCTTGAAGCTTTCCGAAAATGGCAACAGATGGAAGAGCCTGATTGGGCACAAGTCGATTATCCAAAAATTGATTTTCAAGCAATTAGTTATTATTCAGCACCGAAAGAAATGCCAACCTTAAATAGCTTAGATGAAGTAGATCCTAAGTTATTAGAAACCTATGAAAAATTAGGGATCTCTCTAGATGAACAAAAAATTATGCACAACGTAGCCGTTGATGTTGTTTTTGATTCAGTCTCAGTGCGCACAACTTTCCAAGAAACATTGAAAGAAGCTGGCGTGATTTTTATGCCAATTTCTGAAGCTGTGCATGAACATCCAGAACTAATCAAACAGTATCTAGGCTCTGTCGTTCCAACTCAAGATAATTACTATGCCGCCTTAAATGCTGCAGTATTCAGTGATGGTTCTTTCGTCTTTATTCCAAAAGGTGTGCGCTGCCCGATGGAGCTTTCTACATACTTCCGTATTAATGAAACCAACACCGGCCAGTTTGAACGAACCTTAATCGTTGCTGAAGATGGCGCATATGTATCTTACTTAGAAGGTTGTACTGCACCTCAACGTGATGAAAATCAATTACATGCTGCAGTCGTTGAACTATATGTTCACAAAGATGCTGAAATCAAATATTCAACGGTACAAAACTGGTATCCAGGTGATGAGTTTGGCAACGGAGGCATTTATAACTTCGTGACTAAACGCGGCTTATGCAAAGGTGAAAACGCGAAAATATCATGGACCCAAGTTGAAACGGGTTCTGCTATTACATGGAAATATCCTAGTTGTGTTTTAGAAGGCGATAACTCAGTGGGCGAGTTCTATTCCGTTGCGTTAACACACAATACACAACCAGCTGATACTGGAACAAAAATGATCCATATTGGCAAAAATACTCGTAGCACGATTATTTCTAAAGGTATTTCAGCGGGACAAGGTCAAAACACTTACCGTGGATTGGTCAAAGTTTTAAAAGGTGCTGACAATGCGCGGAACTTTTCACAATGTGATTCTTTGCTGATGGGTGATCGCTGCGGTGCGCATACTTTCCCTTATATCGAAGCCAAAAATCCGACGGCAAATATTGAACATGAAGCAACTACCTCAAAAATTTCAGATGATCAGTTATTTTATTTACGTCAACGAGGCTTAGATGAAGAAAGTGCTGTTTCAACAATTGTGAACGGTTTTTGTAAAGATGTTTTCCGCGAATTACCAATGGAGTTCGCGGTTGAAGCACAGAAATTATTAGAAGTGTCTCTTGAAGGCGCTGTAGGTTAATACACGTTCTTACCCAATAGAACATAGAGAATACACATGTTAGAGATCAAAGATTTATATGCAGAAGTTGACGGTAAACCCATTTTAAAAGGTTTGAACATGACCGTTAACCCAGGTGAAATACATGCCATTATGGGTCCAAATGGTTCCGGCAAAAGTACCTTAAGTAATGTATTAGCAGGTCGCCCTGGTTATGAGGTGACTAGCGGTTCAGTGATTTATCAAGGTAAAGATTTATTAGAACTTGAACCTGAAGAACGTGCTGGTGAAGGCATCTTCTTGGCTTTTCAATACCCTGTAGAAATTCCAGGCGTTAGCAATATGGCTATGCTTAAAGCGGCGGTCAATTCGATTCGCAAATACCGTGATGAGAAAGAAATGCCTGTAGGTGAATTCTTGAAAACCATCAAGGAAAAAGCGGCATTCGTTGAGATGGATCCAGAATTTCTAAAACGTTCTGTGAATGATGGCTTTTCTGGCGGCGAGAAAAAGCGTAATGAAATTTTGCAAATGAGTATGCTTCAACCAACTTTGGCCTTATTAGATGAAACCGATTCAGGCTTGGATATTGACGCATTGAAGGTTGTTTCAAAAGGTGTCAATGCATTGCGTTCTCCAGATCGCTCTATGGTGCTCATCACTCATTATCAACGCTTACTTGATTATATTGTTCCAGATTTTGTACACGTCTTATCTAATGGACAGATTGTGAAAACAGGTGATAAAGATCTTGCTTTGAAGCTTGAAGCTGAAGGTTATGCTTGGGTTGATGAACTAGAAAGCCAGGCAAAAGAGCAAGGAGCTGCGTAATGACCGCCGCTTTTAAACAAACAATGACGAATGCTTTGTTGCTACCGCAAGAGGCGAATATTACCTTGCCCGGCGCAGGTCAAGCTTGGCTAGACAAACTCAGATCTACTGCAGCAGAGCAGTTTATCAAGTCTGGGTTACCAACTGTTCGTGATGAAGAGTGGCGCTATACCGACATTCGTAAACTCAAGCGCCAACAATTTTCAGTGCAATTTAACTCACCTGATGTTAGAGCCGCCTTGAATGATCTAATTGACTATGATGTTACCCGCATTGTGTTAGTCAATGGTTTGTTCTCGCCGACTAATTCTACTGATAAAGTTCCAGCAGGAGTCAGCATTCAATCATTAGCAATTACGTTAGCTGACGATTCTTTACAAGGCCTATTAGGCTCAACATTACCCTCTGATAGACACGCTTTTATTGATTTGAATACCGCTTACTGCTTTGACGGTGTTGTCATTAAAATTGCTGATAAAGCAGTGCTAGAGAAGCCGATCGAAATTGTGCATGTCACCACTGGCGCAGATAATGCAACCGTTTCTCATGCCCGCAATTTGATTGTTGCTGGCAAACTCAGTGAAGCGCACATTATTGAACGCAGTATTTCTGTTGGCGCAGATAATGCGTATTTAAACAATACTGTCACAGAGGTCATTGCTCATGATGGCGCCAAACTTGAACATTACAAAGTACAAGATGACGCCGAACACGCATTTCATATCGGCGGTGTTTTTATCAACCAAAGCCGCGACACATCAGTGATCAACCACAATATTGCTATTGGCGGCAGCTTAGTTCGTAATGATATTTACTCAAACCTATTAGGAACAGGCTCTCATGGTGGAATGAATGGTTTAGTATTAGGTAAAGATTCTCAACACGTGCACAACCATACTGAGGTAGCTCATCGCGTACCTCATTGCACCAGTGATGAATTTTATAAAACAGTTCTGGATGATAAATCACGCGCTATTTTTAGGGGTCGTATCATCGTTGCACAAGACGCACAACAAACCGATGCTGAACAACGAAATGATAACCTTTTGTTATCAAGTGATGCCGAAGCTGACTCCAAGCCACAGCTTGAAATCTATGCTGATGATGTCATTTGCTCACATGGCGCAACGATTGGTCAGTTAGATCCGAAGTCATTATTTTATTTTCAATCACGCGGCATCAAAAAAGAAGATGCACGTCGTTTATTGACGTTTGCATTTGTCAATGAGGTTGTCGATCGTATTAGCTTTGAACCTTTGCGTGATGAATTAACTCAACGGTTTTTAGGCGAATTATTACCTGACAGTATTCAAGAGGTGTTTGCATAAATGGGCGTTCCTGCTAAAAAAAGCTTTAGCTATCCTATTGAAGCTATTCGAGCAGGTTTCCCTGCTTTGCATCAAGATATTAATGGCTCGCCTTTAACGTATCTAGATAACGGCGCTTCTACCCAGAAACCGCAAGTGATGATTGATGCTATTTCTCAATTTTATAGCCATGATTATGCCAATGTGCATCGCGGTATTCACAGTTTAAGCCAAAGAGCGACAGATCAGTTTGAAGCAGCTCGTGAAACAGTTCGCTCTTTTATCAATGCTAAAGTAATAGAAGAAGTTGTTTTTACGACAGGCACAACTGACAGCATTAATTTAATTGCTGCAAGTTTTGGATCTGCTTTTATTGCTAAAGATGATCGCATCTTGATCTCTGAAATGGAACATCACTCCAATATCGTTCCTTGGCAGATACTCGCTGAACGCAAAGGCGCGCATATTGATGTTATTCCAGTCTTAGAAAATGGTGAACTTGATCTAGATGTTTTCCATAGTCGTTTATCTGAACGCACTAAAATCGTTGCAGTCACTCAAGTGTCTAATGCTTTAGGAACGATCAACCCAATTGATGAAATCACATTGGCAGCGCATAAAGTCGGCGCTAAGGTTGTGCTTGATGGTGCACAATCTATTGCGCATATGCCCGTTGATATGCAAGCTCTAGATTGTGATTTTTATGTTTTTTCAGGTCATAAAATTTTTGGTCCTACTGGTATTGGTGTTCTTTATGGAAAACAAGCGCTCTTAGAAGCGATGCCTCCTTATCGCTCTGGTGGCGATATGATCAAAACTGTGAGCTTTTCAGGCACTGAATATAATGTTCTGCCATACAAATTCGAAGCCGGAACACCACATATTGCAGGCGCTATAGGTTTAGCCGCTGTTATGGATTATTTGTCTGAGATCGGCATGGAAAATATCGAAGCCTATGAGCATGACTTGTTAGCATATGGCACTCATGAAATGAATAAAATTGAAGGTTTACGTTTAATTGGCACAGCCAATAATAAGGCTGGAATTCTTTCTTTTATCATTGAAGGGGCACACGCCTCTGACCTTGGTACATTGCTTGATCATCAAGGTGTGGCAATTCGTGTTGGCCATCATTGTGCGATGCCTGTCATGGAAAAATTTGGTTTGGAAGCAACATCACGCGCTTCTTTGGCAATGTACAACAATCGTGATGATATTGACCGCTTGATCGCTGCTTTGCAGCGCTCAATTGCGATGCTTTAACTGAGTGTAAATAATTGAATTATGAGTGAAGTGAAAAAACCTATGCCAGAAGATTTATTGCCTGCAATCATTGAGGCTTTAAAAACAGTGTATGACCCAGAAATTCCAGTCAATATCTATGATCTAGGTTTGATCTATGATGTGAAGCTAGACGATAATTATTTTGCTGATGTATCAATGACATTGACTGCACCAGGTTGCCCAGTTGCGGAAACCTTCCCAGGCATTGTTGAGAATGCAGTAAAAAGTGTCGCTGGTGTTTCAGATGCTGTCGTCGAACTGACTTTCGACCCGCCATGGACAATCGATAACATGAGCGAAGAAGCCAAACTTGAACTCGGCATGATCTAAGGCTTATCCGTACTTAGAACAATAAAAACATGCCGACGACTCTCGCTTTTGATGTTTACGGAACGCTCATTGACACAGCAGGCGTCACTGAGAAGATAGAAGCCTTAATTGGCGAACAAGCAATTGCATTTTCTGATCGTTGGCGTGAAAAACAATTAGAATATTCGTTTCGTCGTGGCTTGATGCAAGACTATCAAAATTTTGCTATCTGCACTCGTGATGCATTGAACCATACCGATGCTTTTTTCAAAACTACATTAAGCCAAGCTCAAAAGCAAAACCTGCTAGAAAGCTATCGTGTACTACCTACTTTTGATGATGTAGCAATGAGTTTGCAAGCTCTCAAAAATAACGGAATTCAAATGGTTGCCTTTTCTAATGGCACGGCTGATGCTATAGAAAAGTTATTAGTGACTGCCAACATACGTGATTATTTTACTGATGTAGTCAGTACCGATGAAATCCAGTCTTTTAAGCCGAACCCTGCCGTTTATGAACACTTGCTCAAAAGAACATCTTCCTTAGCTGAAGATACCTGGCTAATTTCCAGTAACCCCTTTGACGTGTTGGGTGCTCTTTCATCTGGTCTAAAATCTGCATGGGTTCAACGTAGCTCTTCTGCGTTGTTTGACCCTTGGGGTATCGAACCAACCAGCACCATAAGTAGCTTATTAGAATTAAAAGAGAAGATTTAATACACTAATTTTTAGCACTTTCAACACCCTCTTCCAAGACCGTTATAATACAACGCTGACATAAAGTAACTTCTGAATGATTAACGCTTTCCCTTCATTGCAGGACGAGGTTCTCCGGATACTCCTGAGGAAATCAAAAAGGCTTTACCAAAACCTTCAATGTATCGCCCACCATTTGGTGCTAAACAAAACACGTGAAAGTCTGACAAAGACTTGATTAGCGAAACTACTTCACCAAAACTCTCTGTCATTTCATAGAATACTTTTTCTCGTATTTCTTGTTCAGTTACCGCATGCGCACGAATATCATATTGCACTCGTACTCTGGCAAAAATTTGTTCACTGTTTGATTCATCTTCAATGATTAAAATTGATGCTAATGGGTTTGTTGTTAAGTTTTGTGTATGCTCAGCCAAATCACTTAATAGCACATAAAAAACACCTTCTTTTACATCAAAAAAATACGGTGCATAAGAAGAAAACGGTTGATTATGGTTTTTATTATCTATGCTGCTCAACAACAAACTGTCTTGTTGTTTAATCAGTGAATAAATCTTTTGTTCTATTTCTTTTTTCATTTTATTCTTTATTTTATGACTTGTGCTAAATTTAGAGAAACTTAATTGATTGATCAGTATTCATGGAAAAGACCTATCCCTCACTCTCCGCGCCTTTGCTTATTTTAGCAACCATTGGCGTATTTTATGTCTTAGTTGTTGGCAAAGCATTTTTAGTCCCGTTGGCTGTTGCAGTGATGGTCTGGTACATCATTAATGCTATGAGTCGTATTTATGCCAAATATCTACCAAAAATTGTGCAACCAAATTTATTAACAACGCTCCTATCTCTATTTACCATTGGTCTATTGACCTATTTCGCCGTTGATATGATTCGTGGCAATATTGCTGCAGTTTCAGAGTCAGCACCGACGTACAAAGCGAATTTCGATATCTTAGTGCAAAAATTTGTAACACGATTCAATTTAGAGTCTGTTCCTAACCTTAACGAAATGCTTGGTGGTATTGAAATTGCCCCCATGATTACCAAGTTAGCCGGAACATTCACAAGCGCTATCGGTAATATTTTCTTGGTATTAATCTATGTTCTTTTTCTGTTATTAGAACAAGGAACGTTTAGCAAAAAAATCGTCTCTTTATTTCCTAATGCCAATCGCCGTAAGTCAATTTTAAGTATCTTAAGCCATGCCCAAGAAGACATTCAAACCTATATTTGGATAAAGGCGCTGACAAGCACAGCAACAGGCGTTATTAGCTATATTGTTTTAAAGTTTGTTGGTGTTGATTTTGCTGGTTTTTGGGCATTTACCATTTTCTTATTGAACTTCATTCCAACAGTGGGTTCTATAATTGCAACATTTTTTCCTGCAATGCTCGCATTAATCCAATTTGGTGGCTTTGTAGAGTTCTTTATCGTTCTTGCAGGTGTAGGCGCTGTTCAAGTCTTTGTTGGAAACTTTGTTGAACCAAAAATGATGGGCAATACGTTAAATTTAAGTCCTTTGGTAGTTATGTTGTCCTTAACCCTATGGGGAAGCATTTGGGGAATAGCAGGCATGTTTTTAAGTGTACCAATCACTGTTATTTTACTTATTGTATTTGCTCATTTTAATAAAACACGGTTTATTGCAGTGTTGCTTTCAGGCGACGGAAACCTGAAGTTTGTTGAAGATAACCCTTTAAAAAAGCTTAAATAAAATACTTTATTTTCTTAACCATGTTTTAGGGTTAATTGGTTTGCCTTGACGCCTTATTTCAAAGTAAAAATTAGCTTGATTGCCCTGTTGGTTAAAAGTCGCAACCGTTTCTCTTGCGGCAACAATATCGCCTTCTTTTTTATTCAAAATTTGATTATGACCATACAGGCTCATAAAACCTCCTCCATGTTCAATAATGATTAAATTACCAAAGCCTTTCAGCCAGTTCGAAAAGATCACCCTACCTTCATAAATTGCTCTGACAGTATTTCGACCTGATTGCTTTGCCTTAAGTTGAATACCGTTTGAACGGATACCACTTGGCCATTGCTTTTGCCCATATGCAACAATGACTTTTCCTGAAACCGGCAACAACAACCGCCCTTTTTGCTTAGAAAAACCACCTTTCGCAGGCACAAATTCTTGATTCGTTTTTGCAGTGGCTTTACGCTTTTCTTCTAAGCGTTTTATCAAAGCAGATAAACGTTTTTTATCTGCTTTAAGCTTTTTTATCGTTGTTGATTTTTCAGCAATACCCGTTTCAATTTTCTTTAATAATTTAGATTTTTTATTATTTTGTTGCGCAATTTCTTTCTGTAGTTTTACTTGTTTTTGGTACTGTTCCTGAAGTTTTTTCTGTCGTTGCTCATACTCCTTATTAGTAGACTCTGCATTTTGCAAAGAAATCCGTAATTTGTTGATTTGTTGTTGGCGAGCTAGGGTAAAGTATTTTAAATATACTTGTTGTCTATCAAACTCATCACTGTTTGATTGTGATAGCAACATTTGCAATAGGTTTGGTTTTTGTTGTTTGGAATACTGGACTATCAAGGCTGTTAAAATATCTTTAGAGCCCGCCGTGATTGATTGGTTTTTAATGCGTTGTTTTTCCAGCTTAGAAACTAGTTCTTCTTGGTTTTTTAAATCCTTATCTAGGCTGTTTAATTTACTCCCTACCGTTTTTAATTCTTGGTTTGTTTTTTTGAGTTGTTGACGAATTTTTGCTTGGTTTTTACGATCCTTTTCCTGTAGTTTTTGAATGCGCTTAATCTCACTTTCAAGCTTTTTAGCTTGGTTATCATAATTCTGTGCAAGACTCGAATGAGTGCTGCAAATCAATAAAATTATCAAAAACTGTAAAAATCGCATAATGCCTTTTTATATAAGGGTTGCATAAGGTATATAAGCATCTCATGATGCTTGTTTCATCGCTTTTCTATGTGTATAGTCTTGGCTCGTTCTATCTGCAGTTTATCAAAAATGCCCGACACAAATCTTGCTTCCGCTTCAAATTACGAAGTTTTAAAATCTTGTCCTGAAAAGCTTTTATCAAAAGCCGCTGATATCGATCATGCATCCACTTGTTTAAAAGCAATGGCTCATCCATTACGATTGAAAATTTTGTGTTTATTAATGCAGTTTGAAAAAATTAGTGTTTTGGACTTAGTCGAAGCAGTCGGTACATCACAAAGTAACATCTCTCAACATTTATCTATTTTGAAAGAAAAAGGTTTATTGCGATGTGAGAAAGAAGCAAACAAGGTCTATTATTGCTTAGTTGATGAAGATTTAACGCTTTTAGTTAGCTCTGTCAGAAATGCATTTTGTAATAAAAACCGTCTCATCAAAAGTTAGAAAGGAATTTAGGCTAAACAATGTTCATAGAATTTTTCAAACAAAATATTTTATATTTTGGTTTACTCTTTGCTTTAATCGCAATTTTATTGTTCCATATTAGAAGCAGCTTTCTCGGCGGCGCTAAAAAAATATATCCTTCAAAGGTTCCTTTTTTACAAAGAGATGACACATTATTTATTTTAGATGTGAGTCCTGCTAAATCTTATGAAAGCGGTCATATTAGTGGTTCAATTAATATCCCCGCAAATAAATTCAAAGCGGAAGATAAATTATTTAAAGTACAACCCGATCAAAAAATATTGGTTGTCGATCAAAATGGTATGCATGCTGGCGGCGTTGCCAAAAAAATTATAGCCGCTGGATTCGATGACGTAGTCATACTAGATGGCGGCATAGTTTCGTGGCAAAAAGAAAACTTTCCTTTAGTGAAACATTAAAAATCACTATCCCTATCACTCTTAAAATTAAATAGAATCATGGCTGAAGAAGTTCAATTTGAAATTCGTAAACTGTATCTAAAAGATGCATCTCTAGAATCTCCACAAGCGCCGGAGGTATTCATTTCTATGGATACTTCTCCTGAAATTAATATCGATCTAAACATCGAACAACGCACACTTAGTGAAGATAATTACTACGAAGTAGTTCTAAAAATCTCTGCTGAAGCAAAGCATGAAGAAAAAGTTGTCTTCTTATGTGAAGTTCAACAAGCGGGGGTTTTTGTTATTGCAGGCGTTCCTGATGATGAACTTGATTTAGCGTTGAATATTGCATGTCCAAATGTACTGCTTCCTTTTGCTCGTGAAGCAATCTCGGACTTGGTTACTAAAGCTGGCTTCCCTCAGTTGTTACTTTCTCCAATAAATTTTGAAGCATTGTTTCAACAGCAGAATAAAAAAGCAGCGCACTAGTTTTCGCTTATACTAAAAGCGTATTGATTATTTCATTTTCGCTTGGAAAACTCAGATAAAAAAAGCACAATTGGTGTCCTAGGAGCTGGCTCTTGGGGCACTGCACTTGCCTGCTTACTAGCAAACAATGGTCATGAGGTCACACTCTGGTCTCATTCAAAAAAACACCTCGATGCCATGTGTGTAGAAGGTCAAAATAGTCGACATTTGCCTGGGTTTTCTTTTCCAGAAAATCTATATTTTGATAGTTGTCTAGAGTCCTTATGCGATAAAAATACAAAATTTCTTATTGTTGTTCCTAGTCGTGCTTTTGCTCAAACATTAGAGAAAATGCTCATTGCAGGACTGCAAAAAGACTCTCTAATCATGTGGGGCACTAAAGGATTTGACTCTGAAAACCAACAGCTATTAAG
>CALKZN010000034.1 GCA_938002995.1 uncultured Arenicellaceae bacterium
AAAACAATGCCTAAAGCTCAGTACTGGCCTGCTTTTGATGAACGTGCAGCTGACATGATGATGATCGGCTGGCATGCAGACACGGAAGATTCAAACAACTTCTACGAGTTCTTAATTGCTTGTGAAAACAAAGACTCTGGCCGTGGCCAATACAACAGTGGCAACTACTGCAACACCGACGTTGACACAATGGTTGGTCAAGCTAATACAGAAACAGACCCTGCAAAACGTGCTGAAATAATGCAAAAAATCGAACAAACCTTATTTGATGAAGCGGCTTATATTCCGTTGCATTGGCAAGATCTTTCTTGGGCGGCCAAGAAAGGCGTTCAAATTTCTAAAGTTGTCAACAAGATGGACTTCCCTTACTTGGGTGATTTAGTTTCAGGCAAATAGCCTTTAACTCGCATTTTTAAAATAAGGATGAGCTTGCTGCTCAACAGCGCAGTCTCATCCTTATTTCATATGTTCAAACAAATCATGTATTGAAAATCATCTGCGTGAATTCATATAATGAGTTTTCAATACGCCAAACAATTGACCTTGTATTAATGATTTGAGCCAATGCGGGCCTCATACAAAACTAATAACAAAAAGAAACACCCGGAGTAGAGGCAAAATCCATGCTTGCATTTTTAATTAAACGATTGATACAAGCAGTCGTGGTTATGTTTGTTATCAGCATAATCAGCTTTTCTATTCAGGACAATCTAGGCGATCCTCTTAGAGAATTGGTTGGCCAATCAGTCTCTGAAGCTGAGAGAGAACTACTACGTGACAAGCTTGGCTTGAATGACTCTTTCCTTGTTCAATATGTCCGCTTTGCTGGAAAAGCCTTACAAGGCGATCTCGGAAATTCCTATTTCTTTAAAAAACCTGCTTTGGAAGTCATCTTAGCAAAGCTACCCGCAACACTTGATTTAGTCTTTGGTGCCACGCTAATCATCGTATTTTTATCCATCCCTTTGGGCGTTTTTTCCGCATTAAAGCCACAAAGCATTTTTTCAAAACTCATTATGGGGCTCAGCACTGTCGGCATTTCAATTCCCGTTTTCCTGACCGCCATCTGCCTTATCTATATTTTTGCTATTGAACTGAGCTGGGCACCCGCGTTTGGCAGAGGAGACACTGGCAGCTTTTTAGGCTTATGGGACACCTCATTTTTGACTATCGATGGACTGTCTCATTTAATTTTGCCTTGCATCACTTTGGCTTCAATTATGTTGCCGCTCTTTATCCGACTGATCCGCTCTGAAATGCTGGAAGTGTTGCAATCAGAATATGTTCGTTTTGCTTGGGCCAAAGGTTTGTCCCCCTCAAGAATTCACTATATTCACGCATTGAAAAACACCATGCTCCCCGTCATTACCGTCGGTGGCGTACAAATCGGCACAATGGTCGCGTATACCATTCTGACGGAGACCGTTTTTCAATGGCCTGGCATGGGCTTTTTGTTTCTCGAAGCGGTTAATCGTGTTGATACGCCTTTGATTGTTGCCTATATGATTGTCGTTGGTGGAATTTTCATTCTAGTGAACACCATCGTCGATCTGATCTACGGCTTAGTCAATCCAACCGTTAAGTTAATCAGGAGCAAATAAGATGTCTAAGCATTCGACTCCTAACATTAATGGTAAAGGGAATAATCACGTATATACCCTGCAAGAACGATTTTTCCGTTCACACTTTTGGCACAGCCTAAAAGTTGATCTTGTCGCTCAAATTTGTTTCCTAGTTTTTATTCTTTATGTCTTCATGGCCATATTTGCGCCTTTGATAGCCCCATTTGATCCATACGATCCTGTTTCAATTGACATCATGAACTCAGAACTACCTCCCAGTTGGTCTGAGGGAGGAGAAAGTGATTTTTGGCTAGGCACAGACAACCAAGGCAGAGATCTTTGGTCAACGATTCTTTATGGCACCAGAGTGTCACTTATGATCGGTATTGGAGCTGTGCTTTTGCAAGCATTTATTGGTATTTGTGTTGGCCTGATCGCGGGCTATAAAGGAGGACGTTTAGACAGCCTATTGATGCGCATAGCTGATGTGCAATTATCCTTCTCCACATTGATGGTAGCCATCATTGTTCTGGCAGTATTTCAAGCCAGCTTCGGCACCGAGCTCTATCAAGAGCTAGCCATGGTGATGTTAATTTTAGTCATTGGCATTGCTGAATGGCCTCAATACGCCAGAACAGTGCGCGCATCAGTGCTTGCCGAAAAAGAAAAAGAATATGTCGATGCCGCTCGCGTTATTGGCTTGAGCAATACGCGGATTATGTTTCGTCATATCTTGCCTAACACCCTATCTCCTATTTTGGTTATTTCCACCGTCCAAGTAGCAAACGCCATCATTTCAGAAGCAGCACTCTCATTTCTCGGGCTCGGTATGCCCATTTCAGAACCTTCACTTGGTTCATTAATTTCAAGCGGGTTCGAATATATATTCTCTGGCGCTTGGTGGATAACCATGATTCCAGGTGCAGTATTAGTCATTCTTGTCTTAGTCATGAACCTATTAGGCGACTGGTTGCGAGATGTCCTTAACCCAAAACTCTACAAGGATTAAGCGATGCCACTCTTACAAGTCAAGAATCTAGAAGTGTCATTCGCCTTACGCAATGGCAGTGTCAAAGCGCTGCAAGATATTAATTTTTCAGTCGAACGTGGTGATCGAATCGGCATTGTTGGTGAATCGGGTGCTGGCAAATCAGTGCTTGGATTTTCTATTTTAAATCTTATTTCTCGCCCAGGCTCTATCACCAATGGTGAAGTATTATTTGAAGGTCGAAACCTCGCCAACCTTCCTGCCGAGGAGCTACGAAACATTCGCGGCAATCGAATTTCGATGATCTTTCAAGACCCAATGATGACACTGAATCCAGTTCTGACCATTGGCACGCAAATGATCGAATGCTTAAAAGCACATCGCCAAATTACTGACGAAAATGCCCGCAAAATTGCCATTCAAAAATTACAACAAGTCTATATCCCATCACCAGAAACACGCTTAGATCAATATCCTCATGAACTATCTGGTGGCATGCGCCAACGCATCGTTATTGCTATTAGCTTATTAATGGATCCAGAAATTATTATTGCCGACGAGCCAACCACTGCCTTAGACGTGACCATCCAGGCAGAGATTATGGAACTCATATTGGAGTTGTGTGAACGCAATGACGTGGCACTGATCATGATCACTCATGACTTAGGCGTGATTTCACAGATCACTAAACAGTTATTTGTTATGTATGCAGGACGTATCATTGAACAAGGTCCAACCAAAGAAATCATCAATGATGCGCAGCATCCCTATACGCAAGGCCTTATCAATGCGTTGCCGCAAATGACAGTCAGAGGCGAACGTTTGCAACAAATCAGAGGGTCTATGCCAAGCCTGAATGATAGTTTGACAGGTTGTGCGTTTAATCCTCGTTGCGATCATGCCGAAGATATTTGCACCGAAACACTTCCTTCATATACCGCTTCTGGTGGCTGCAAAGTCGCTTGTCACTTGGTAGAAAAAATGAAAAACCAAGAAGTGTTAAGTTGAAAGATAGACTAATTCAGAAAACCAGGAATTTAGTGTGAATGACAAAGTAAATACTCCAATACTTGAGATAAAAAACCTTCATAAACGGTTTTCAATTTCGGGTGACTTTTTTGATCAACTTCAATTCAAGGATGGGAAAATTCGTCGCCATAGAGAATATGTTCATGCAACCAATGGCGTTAGCTTGGATGTCATGCAGGGAGAGTCTTTATGTTTGGTAGGTGAATCTGGTTGTGGAAAATCGACAGTCGCACGACTGGTGATGGGTTTAGAACACCCTACGGAAGGTAGCATTCATTATCGAGGCACACGCATTGATACCTTAAAAGCCAATAGACAGATCATGCCATATCGCAAAAAAATGCAAATGATCTTTCAAAACCCCTATGCGTCTCTCAACCCCAGAATGACCATAAATGACACGTTGACTGAACCTGTCAATATTCATAACCCAGACT
The DNA here is from genome assembly GCA_938002995.1 of uncultured Arenicellaceae bacterium. GTDB lineage: Bacteria > Pseudomonadota > Gammaproteobacteria > Arenicellales > Arenicellaceae > CALKZN01. Next base: position 4,017 of record CALKZN010000034.1, read on the forward strand.
GGGACAACATTCAAATACAAGAAAAAGTGCAAGAAGTGATGCTATCTGTGGGCATTGACCCTAGTTGGGGCAAGCGCTTTCCTCATGAATTTTCAGGTGGCCAACGTCAACGCATCAGCATTGCACGTGCTTTAGCTGTTGATCCAGAATTTATCGTTGCTGACGAACCTATTTCCGCCTTAGATGTCTCCATTCAAGCACAGGTACTTAACTTGATGATGGATGCTCAAAAAGAAAGAGGACTTACCTATTTATTCATCACCCATGACCTTTCAGTAGTTGAGCACTTTGGTTCAAGGGTTGCTGTGATGTATTTAGGAACACTGTGTGAAGTAAGCTCTAGCCAGCAATTATTTGACCAACCACGACACCCCTATACTCAAGCTTTGTTGTCGGCAATTCCCAAACTGACTGACAATCGTTCAAGCCACATTAAACTTAGCGGTGAAGTCCCTACTCCGGTAAACCTTCCTACAGGTTGTGTTTTTCATGGTCGCTGCCCACACGCCAATTCTCGCTGCAAAGCGGAAGTGCCCGAACTTATATCCATTGAAGGCGCGCAAGTTGCTTGCCATGCCATTGAAGAAGGCCGATTATAAATGATCACTATCTCCTCTAGTTTTGATGCTGGAAATATCGAAGTCCTCAGCATTGCTGACCCTCAAGACATTCAACTCAATATCCGCAAAGATTCTGCTTCAGAGCATTTTCAATGGTTTTACTTCCGCGTGCAGGGTGCTATTGGCGAAGCATTAAAAATGCGCTTACTTAATGCTTCTGAATCAACCTTCCCTGACGGCTGGGACGATTATCAAGCGCTTGCATCCTATGATCGAATAACGTGGTTCAGAGTCCCCAGTCATTATAAAAATGGCGAATTCATCATCGACATAGATGTGCAACAAAACAGCGTCTATATTGCTTACTTCACTCCTTATAGTCATGAACGACACCTTGATTTATTAGCATGGGCCGAATCAAGCATTCATTGTCACTCCCTAAGTATTGGTAGTACATGCCAAAATCGCGATATGACACTATTGACGATCTCTAAAGATAAAAACAACAAAGAAGCAAAAAAGATCTGGATAATCGCTCGCCAACACCCTGCCGAAACCATGGCAGAATGGTTTATCGAAGGCTTGCTCAAAAGGCTATTAGACTCAAATGACGGCATGTCTCAAACGCTATTAGAACAGGCAACATTCTATATCGTCCCTAATATGAACCCCGATGGCTCTGCGTTGGGCCATTTACGCACCAATGCCAATGGCACTGATCTGAACCGTGCTTGGCAGAAACCCAGCGAAGAAAATAGTCCAGAAGTGCTATGCGTTCAAAAGCATATGGAAAAAGTGGGTTGTGATCTTTTCCTTGACATACATGGTGATGAAAGCCGCCCTTATAACTATCTTATTGATCAAAAAGAAATCTCTACCTCAGAAAAGGTATTAGAGCTGGAGGATAAATTCCAACATTTATTTCTCAATGCTAGCGCTGAATATCAAATGACGCGAGGGTATACCTTTACCAAGTTTGGCGTTGATGTAATGAGTATTGGCAGCGTCTGGGTTGGCAATCGCTACACTTGTCCTTCAATGACACTTGAAATGCCCTTTATTGATAATGAAGATAGAAAAGATGCTAAATTTGGTTGGTCTGCAGAGCGCAGTCAATTGTTAGGGCAGTCCATGCTGCAACCGATTTATCATATACTGCCTCTATTAGACTAGTATTCGTAAACGAATAGATAGAAAAATTGTTCACCCTCAAACAAAAAACATTCTTGCTTAAAAATAAGTCAGTAAACCAATTGCTGATAGTGTTACGGTAATGGAAATTCGTTGGTTAGAAGATTTTATTGTATTGGAGAAAACACGGCATTTTTCCAGAGCGGCAATAGAACAAAATGTCACCCAACCAACCTTTAGCCGCAGGATCAAACTACTAGAGCAAGAAGTTGGGGTGACTTTGATTGATCGCAATAGTTTGCCCTTGTCACTTACTCCAGCTGGAGAAATTTTCTTAGGCGCTGCCAAACAAATTGTCCAGACTGCTCAAGAAACCAAGCGCCGTTGTTTAGAAGTACGAGAAACCGAACTGAGCCGATTGTCTTTTGCAACTACTCAATCGCTTTATTTGAGTATTTATCAATCATGGCTTAAACCTTTTTCTGAGCAGATTGACACCGATGTTGAGCTCAATTTGGAGTCGACTACTTGGTTGATTAATGACTTCATCACCGCTTTACAACAGCAGCAATGTGACTTAATGTTATGTTTCTGGAGCAAAGACCTTGAAGAATTAAAAGCACTTGATTCAGAAGAATACGAATACCTTCGAATCTATGATGAATGGATGATTCCAGTGAGTGCCGTGGATGAAACAGGACAAGCAACTCATCAATTGCCAGGAAGCAAACGCAAACCATTGCCTTACATTGGTTATCAAGAAAAAACAGTGCTTGGACCTTTATTAAAACGTTTCCTCTCACAATGCGCGCCAGCACCATATTTAACAACCATGAACGAAAACATGCATGCCGCAGGGGTCCGAGCAATGATCGAGCAAGGATTTGGTATTGGCTGGGTTATTCAAAAACTTGTCAGCAAAAGCATTCAAGAAGGGAAATTAGTGACCGTTGGTGATGAACAATGGCGAATCCCATTGCAAGTTCGTTTATATCGCCTTAAAAATAACACCAACCCCAACCTCTCAATTTTTTGGAAAAATATAAAAGCTAATTTAATTGAAAATCAAGTGTAAAAACTCACTATGCAACATTTATTAGAATAAGAAATTGTCTATTTTAAGCTATAAATAGACCTAAAGCATTTACCCATTCAACAGCTAAAGCTTTTCAGAAAGCGATAAAAGTTTACTTTTTGAAAATCATTAAATCCACTTTCAAATAAAACGCCGGTAAACAATGTTTACCGGCGTTTTACATTTACTAGGTAATGTCAATTTTAGCATTAAAAATTAAATTTCGTATCTTCATCGCGTAGAACATAAAGCGCGTAACAAGCGGCCAACATTGGCCACGCTGTAAAAAATAATAAATTTGATAAAGGATCCAAGTACTTTGCAAAAGGCGCTAAAGTTGAAACCCCATGAATTATCAATACTATTAGGTAAGTAATATTCTTAAACCTACCAATGACAAACAATCCAATTAACACCAATTCAGCAACGCCTAAAATAAGAAAAACAGTCTCGCCAAAGCCCCCAAGAAAATAAAATTTTTCAAATACTACAGCGGAATGTTCTGGCTTAAGAAATTTATCTAAAGTCCATACCAATAGGACTAAAGCGATTGAAATACGTAAAAAAAACAACGGTAAAGAAAGTTTATTATTCATTAGTGATCCTCAAGTTAGTAAAAGTATGAACTTTATAAAAGAACGTTCAAAGTGATTTTTTATTACAACAAAAATAAAATTATCTCTGAATGCCTAATTACTACCAAAAAATCACGTTTTGCAACTAACCCAATTATTTTTTGCATTGGAAATACCTTTACTGAACGAAACTATTTCACAGCAAAAGAAACACTTAACATTTAATTTGCGTTATTAACGTCATAGATCAACCTCTAAGACATTGGCAATAACCTATGCATGCAGAACAATTAAGGCAAGTTTTGCAGATGACGTTTATATTTCCTTTTCAATTTCCATGTAAACCTTCAAATATTTCTTAAGTAAGCATCGTATTCCAATATAACTTTCCATGAATTTAATCAATTTAATTCGTACTGACAACTCTTCCTAACAACACTTTTCAATTGCATTAAACTTGGTTTGTGTTGTAAAAAAAGCTATGAAACAATCATTGCATTTTCAAACAGTTAAATTAGCAAATATAGGCTTATAACGCTTAAAAAGAATCGAATGCCAGAACTAGTCAAAAAACATACAACGATTACCGCTGAAGGTGTTAATGCGATCCAACAAATTGATGACGATCATATTGTCTATTGCTCATCAAAAGGCCATATCAAAGTTGTTAACATCGTAAAAAATGAATACATGTATGCCTTGCAAGAGGATTATCCAATCGATGATTTAGTATTACTAGATGATGATCATATTGCCTTTGTCATGTCTGGCCCGAAATCAAACTATACAAAACTATGGGAATACAAAAAAAGTAGGAAATCAGAACTATTAGCCGAGAATCCGCATCGAAACAAGGGGATTTGTCAACTACACTCTGAAAAACGTAAATATGTAGCCGTTTTTTCCAATCAATTTCAGATAAAATTATTAGGTTTTAATACTGGTGAGATTGCTCATTTATTCGAAGAGCACGAAGAAAGAGAATCA
>CALKZN010000035.1 GCA_938002995.1 uncultured Arenicellaceae bacterium
ACATATCAAAAAAAATTGAACTTATAAATACCTACTCGGTGAGTAATGTCGGTGATGCTGCGATATATGCCACGTTATGGAAGCTATTAAATGACTTCGGGGTCAGTCAAGTTAGTGCACCTAATTTGAGTGAAACAGAGCAGGGGCTTAAAAAATATCTTGGTGTGCATCTTGATAAACACATCTCGACTGCAGGTGCTGACTTTCTTGCGGTAGGTGGTGATATTTTTAACAATTCTCGCCCGGCTTTTGTTACTAAAAAATTTCTCAAGAATCTTTTGCAGTTATCGAGAAAGCCAAAAAATACAATTTTATTTGGACAATCTATTCCTCGTTCATGCACAGGAATTAGTTTCCGTCTTTTGTGCCATCAACTAAAGAAAATTACGGGTGTTGTTGTTCGTGATCAAGAATCATTTTATCGCTTACAAAAAGCAGGGGTTGACGTTAAATTATCTTATGACTCTGTGTTTGCCGCTCCAATAGAGCATAAGCACCTTGAACTAGTTCAATCTTATTTCAAAGGTAAGCTTTCTGAAATGGCATTAATTTCGCTGCGATCATTTGACCAACTTTACCCACAAGATAGCCAACGGTTTATCGATACCTTAGAAAAACTAATAAACCGTTTTAAAAAAGAAGGAATGCGTGTGGGTATTATCTTGCAATCTCAAGTTGATGATTGCGATTCTGATATCGCAATGATTAAAGAATTAAGCTCTCGAACGTCAGTTGAAATTATTGATCCTTTTTCAATTCAACGCAAATTACCTCATATTGCTCCTTGGCAAATTGCTCAATCGATCATTGCAGCAGCAAAAATAGTTGTTGGGGTTAGATATCACACATCTATCTTTAGGTTAATTGCAGGAAAAATGCCGTTTAATCTTTATTACTCTAATAAGGGCGAAGATTTATGCCAACGCTTAGGCGTTCCTGGTTGTAGTGTTGGTGATTTTTCTGTTGAAAGAGATTTTCCAACTATTCTTGAAACAGAAAACCAATATTTTGATTCGGCCGTGATTGCAGGACAAGTGACTGAGGATTTCACTCATTCTATCCAACGTTTAGAGAAAAGAAATGGTTACTAACATGGAAGCCATTAAAGTAAAAATATTGAATACAGTACCTAATTTTATTCAACGTTTGAGTTGGGTTTTTGCGGGTGAAGGCGCTGCAAGAGTTACGCGTTTATTAACAGCAATTGTACTTGCGCGTTATTTAACGCCACTAGAGTTTGGTTTTGCCGCATTAGTATTATCAGTTGATGAAATTATAAAAGTAATCACTCGAAATGGCATTGGGCAAAAAATTATTCAATGTAAAGAAAGCCAGCTAGATAGCGTCTGTCATCGTGCTTATCAACTTAACTGGTTTATCCATCTTTTCTTGTTCGTAACTCAGCTTTTATTGGCCAAACCATTAGCCATTATTTTTGGATATCCTGAACTGCAAGGTTTGCTGAGTGTCTTGGCGTTCACGTACTTAATCTACCCGTTAGCAATGGTGCAAGTTAACTTGATTCAACGAAATCAAGATATGAAAAAAACGGGTGTATTTTTCGCCGCTCAGGTAGGTACAGATAATCTGTTAACGGCAATTTTTGCTTTGCTTGGCATGGGTGTTTGGTCAATTATTTTGCCTAAACTTATCGTTGCTCCACTATGGGTGGTGCTATATCGACGCAGCCATATTTGGCGTTTTAATCCAGAAACTCACAAATGTGCTTGGTCAGATATTGTTCAATATTCACTTGATGTGTTTGGTGTTGAATTGCTGAAAACGGTTCGCCAACAAGCAGATCGTATTTTGATTGGGTTCTTGCTGGGTTTAGATGCTTTGGGCATATATTACTTTGCCGTAAATGCTGGTTCGGGTATGAGTATGGCGTTGATTAAAGCATATACGACCGTAATGCTACCAGATGTATGCCATCAAGCAAAAAAGCTTAAAAGTATTGCTCGATGTGATTGGGTTGCGCTGTATTTCAATGCTCTGAAGCGTTTTTCTTGGTTTGTCATGCCACTCATTTTATTGCAATTAATTGCAGCTCCATGGTATGTGCCGGTAATTTTTGGTGAGCAATGGGCGCATGCAATACCGGTATTAATGGTGTTGTGCGCGGCGATGCTTTTCCAAGGAATTATTGACACGGGTTCACAAATCCTTCGAGCGAGTGGGCAGACACAAAAAGATCTTTTTTTCAGTGTAACGTTTACCGCTGCATTCTTCTTTTCAATAGGTGTTGGTTACAGCCTTTCATCAACATCTGATTCAAGACTATTTTTAATTGCATTAGCAACATTGCTGAATACTTTTATGTTTGCAGTTATTCATATCTTTTTAGTGAAAAACGCGATGTCAGAACTTTTCAAACAGAAAGTAAATTCCCAGATATTACCTACAAACGCCTAAAAAGGAGGCCATTACTATGTCTAATAAACTCATAAGTGTCGTTATTCCAGCTTACAACGCTGAAAAAACTATCCAAAAATCTATTAAATCAGTGCTGCTTCAAGACTATTCAGAGATTGAGTTAATTGTTGTGGATGATGGCTCAACCGACAAAACGGTTCGACTGGTATGGGAAATGCGTAAATTGTGCAGTCAACGTAATATCAAAATGAGCCTTATTTCTCAGAAAAATACAGGAGTGTCACAAGCAAGGAATCGTGGCTTTAAAGAAGTGACAGGAGATTATGTTGCATTCTTAGATGCTGACGATGAGTGGTTGCCTAATAAACTGTCAGTACATGCTGATCATTTAGATCAATCTGAAACAATTGGTTTAAGTTTTGCAAGAGTAAATTTCATGTCTATTGAAGGTGGTATTCGTAAGTCGTCTAAACACTCAAGTAATACTATTAAACCTGAGGATTGCTTGTCTTCAAACCCTACAATTTCTCCATCGAATTGGGTTGTCAGAAAAAAAGCCTACCAAGAGATAAATGGCTTTAAAGTATCCATGACGCATGCTGAAGATCAAGATTTTTTAATTCGCTTATTGAAATCAACCTCTTTTCACATCAAAGGTTTAGACCAAGTATTGGTGAACTACACAACATCTGAACAAGGCTTATCAGCTGATATTGAAGCGATGTATCTTGGTTGGTTAATGTTGATGGAATCTTTGCAAAACGAGGAAGGCATTGTTCCTTTATATTCGCAACATCACTCAGAATACTGCTTATTCCTGGCTAAGCGAGCGACTCAAGTTTCTGCTAAAACATCGATGGCTTGGAAATATTTTGTAAAAGTGATGTTCAGTAAGCCGTCACTTATTTTGGGGCAACCAATTCAACTAGTCAGTGTATTTGTTGGTCTTTTACATCATTCGCAAAAGACGATACTGCAATCATTCAATGCCTATTGCAAAGCAAAGTTAATGTCACAAACCAAAGAGGTGAAAAATGTCTAATTCAATTATAAGCAATAAGCCTATTGTGAAATTACAAGTTTCATCAGCGCCAACGGTATCTATCGTAATGCCTGTTTATAACGTTCAAGATTATGTCGGTTGTGCCATTGACTCAGTGCTGAGTCAAAATTTCACAGATTTTGAACTGATTTTAGTTGATGATGGTTCTACTGATGCGAGCTATTCCATTTGTCAGGCTAGTGCTGATATGGATTCACGAGTGAGGATGTTATGGCAAAGAAATAAAGGATTAGCGGGGGCTCGTAATACTGGCATACGGGCGAGTCGTGGCAAATATATTGCTTTTTTAGATTCAGATGATTTGTGGCATCCTGATAAGCTTGCAGAACATGTTATGTTGCTTAATGAACAGCTTGATGTTGGAGTAAGTTACTCCAGCTCTGCATTTATAGATGGCCAAGGTTTACACATTGGTTTATATCAAGTGCCTAAATGTCGAGAGTTATCGGCAAAAGATGTCCTCCTAAGGAATCCTGTTGGAAATGGTTCTGCGCCAGTGATTCGTCGTGAAGTATTTGAAGAAATTGCATTGCTACATGAAGATGGCAGCCTGCATTATTTTAATGAATCATTACGGCAGTCTGAAGATATTGAATGTTGGGTCAGAATTGCAACAACCACTCATTGGAAGTTTGCGGGCATTGAGAAAGCTTTGACGTATTATCGTGTCAATGAACAGGGATTATCTTCAAATGTTGAGAAACAATTTCAATCATGGGAGCAAGCCTGTGAATTGATGCAATCGTATGCTCCTGATTTTATGAAGAGTAACAAAAGCTTAGCAAAAGCTTTTCAATACCGTTATTTGGCAAGGCGAGCCATACGTTCTGATGATGTCAGTGTTGCGCTACGATTTGCAGCCAAATCATTGATAATCAATCCTAAGATTATTGTCTTTGAACCTATAAGGACATTGATCACTCTTGGAGCTGCTGTATGTTTGTTGCTACCTAAGCCTGTCTACAGTTATTTGGAGAGTGTATCGATTCAGGTGTTGTCTAGCTTTCAAAAAAGATCAGTAATAGTTACCTGAAATTTGCACTATGAGGGTAGCTACAATTGATGTTCGTTGTTAGCGTTTATTTCATTTTTGGCTTGACGGATGATCTGAGTGGCAGACTTTAAGAACAGGCTGGCTAATATAATAGCCGTTATTAAATCAGGCCATGGTTGATTGGTGATGTAAATAACACCAGCGGATAGGATAACCATTAAATTACCAATGGCATCATTACGACTGCACAGCCAAACCGAACGGACATTGGCATCACCATCACGAAACTTGAGCAGGATTGTTAAGCTTAATAAATTGGCGAATAATGCTATGAGGGCGATACCTCCCATGGCAGATGCTTGTGGACTATGTTGAGTAAATACCTGATAAAACGTGCTAACTAATACAATTATCGCTATTGCTGCCAAGCTGTAGCCTTTGAAAAGTGCAGCAGCGCTGCGTACACGAATTGATTTGCCGATGACTAATAAACTGATGGTGTAAGTGGCTGAGTCCATTAAGAAGTCTAGAGCATCGGCTTGTAAGGCTTGTGATTGAGCATAAAAACTTGCGCCGAACTCAAATAAAAACATAGATATATTAATCGCAATCACTAACCAAAGGGCTCGCTTATATTCTGTTGATGCGCCATCGAAGATTTGTTCATCACAGCAACTTCCTTGGCTTGAGCAAGATTGTGAGTTTTTTTCTGAATTTGTCATGTTCTTACTATAAAACCTCTAGTCACTAGAGGTTCAAGAGGTGTATGATAAATTTTATGGATTTATCGATCGGAGTATTGTCAAAACAAGTGGGCTGTAAAGTGCCTACTATTCGTTATTATGAACAAATTGGCTTGCTGTCAAAGCCATTGAGAACGAATGGTAATCAACGTCGATACACTCAGATGCATTTACAAGAATTAGCTTTTATTCGGCACGCACGTGAATTAGGTTTTTCAATTGATTCTATTAAGCAATTAATAGCAATGAATAATGATTATGAAGCCAATAGTTCTGGACATCTTGCTGATGAGATAGCAATAAGACATCTGAAAAAAATTGAAAAGAAAATTGAACAATTGAGCTTGTTACGTGATGAAATGAAAACAATGTTGGTTGCTTGTGCAGAGGGTAAATCACATAATTGCCAAGTGATGAATATATTAAGCGACCATCAACTATGCGAACATGATCATTCTTAATTTTCAGAACAAGCATCTAGAAAGAGAACCTACTGATGTCTGAACTTTTAGCTGAAGATTTTCATGATATAGATGCTTTTGTAGATGCGATGTGGCTTGAGTCAGGCTTATCGAAAAATACATTGTCAGCTTATCGTTCTGACTTAAAACAGTTTTGCTTATTTCTGAATTCTTCTGGTGCTCGTGTAAACCTTCTGAAAGTGACTCAAGCAGAGGTGCAAAAATATTTAGCTTATTGCTTGGCCAATGGTGTTAAAGCATCATCAAGTTCCCGTATTTTATCGACGTTGAGGCGTTTTTATCGTTATCAAATTCGTGAAAATAATATTCAAGAGGATCCTTGTAGTCATGTTTTATCACCTAAGTTGGGTAGACCTTTGCCAAAATCATTGAGTGAAGCGGATGTAGAAGCGTTACTTGATGCGCCAGATACTAACAAACCGCTAGGATTAAGAGATCGGGCAATGCTGGAAACCTTATATGCAACAGGCTTGCGGGTGAGTGAATTGGTTGATCTGAAAATCAACGAAATTAACCTGACCGTAGGTGTGCTGAGAATTATTGGCAAAGGTAGCAAAGAACGCTTAGTTCCAATAGGGGAGCAAGCGACAGATTGGATTGAGAATTATCTCAGTATTGGCCGGTCGTCGTTGATCAAGCAAAACGTCAGTGATGCGGTATTTGTGACCAATCGAGGAAGCTCAATGACGCGCCAAGCCTTTTGGCATTTGATTAAAAAATATGCAGTTATTGCTGGAATGCAAGTGACCTTATCGCCGCATACATTACGTCATGCCTTTGCCACGCATTTATTAAATCATGGTGCTGATTTACGCTCAATTCAGATGTTGCTAGGGCATTCAGATTTATCAACAACACAAATTTATACCCATGTTGCGAAGCAACGATTACAGTCTATGCATGCCAAACATCACCCCAGAGGTTAAAAAGCTGTAAAAAAGTGATTTTTTTAACGTAAAGCGCCTATATTTCATTGCATTATTATCTCAAACACGGAAAATGCCACTATTCAGAGGAATAACTGAATAGCCGATTTACTGAGAAATCGAGCAAGTGTTAAGGCCAAGGCCCAGCAGATCCAGCCACGTATATTATCGATAGATAATTTTGATAAATTCGATATAGAAAACAATGTTATATGGCACCGGTGAATGACTCACCGTTTTTAATTTAATTCAGAAAGTGGTTGACCAATTTTCATCACTAAGGCTCGATAAAAGTGTGTATGGTTCAACCCTGTTAGGTGATAAAAGTTCACCATTAGCATAAAGATTTTCAAATAATGAGGAAGTAATCTTTGAATACTCCGGAAATGATTCCAGCTGAAAAGTACGATATTTCAGCCGATAGTTTTAGTCAGGCTGCGATACAGGTCGTTAGTGATCTTCAAGAAGCAGGCTTTGAAGCCTACTTAGTCGGTGGCTGTATACGTGATGCATTGTTAGGCAAAAGGCCTAAAGATTTTGATGTGTCAACTAGTGCTTCTCCAGAAGAAGTGAAAAGAATTTTTAGAAATTGTCGCATCATTGGCCGACGGTTTCGCATTGCGCATGTCAGAATCGGTCGAGAATTAATAGAAGTCTCTACCTTTCGCGCCAACCCACACGAAAAACAAAATGCTACTCGTAATGAACTTCGTGAAGGCGATGAAGGGCAATTGATTCGAGATAATGTATTTGGCACATGTGATGAAGACGCATGGCGACGAGATTTCTCAATAAATGCTTTGTATTACAACCCAACTGACAATGTCATTCTTGATTACATGGGAAGTATTGGTGACATAAAGAATGGTGTGTTGAAATCTATCGGTGATATTGAGACACGTTTTTCTGAAGATCCTGTCAGAATGTTGCGTATTATTCGTTTTGCTGCAAAATTTGGCTTTAAGATTCCTGAAGATGCAAATGCGCTGATTCATGCTAAAAAGCAACTTATTTCAACTGTTTCAGCGCCACGACTTTTTGAAGAAATATTGAAGTTATTTCATGGCGGACAAGCAGTGAGATCATTTGAACTGCTGCGTGAATTTGGGCTCTTTAAATTAATGTTTCCGTTTACGGATGAATATTTAATTGAGGGTGAGTTTGGCATGGCTGAACGAGCTTTAACGAATACTGATAAACGCATCCAAGAAGGTAAAGGCGTGATACCGGCCTTTTTGTTCACATGTTTGCTTTGGGATCCTGTTCGTGAAGATGCTAATCTTTTGATGGACCAAGGTAATACCGCCTCAAAAGCATGGCGTATAGCCATGATGGACGCTCTACGTGATCAAAGCCTGTATGTGTCAATTCCAAGACGTATGGCAGATACTGTTATGGAAATCTGGACATTGCATTTTCGTCTAGTGGGACGTAAGCCTCAAACAATTCTTAAATTGATGGAAGATCGTCGTTTTCGTGCTGCTTATGACTTTATGTTGTTGCGCGCTAGCCTCAGTGAAGTGGATAGTGATTTAGCAGATTGGTGGACTGATATTCAAGAAGTTGATGAGTCTACTAAACAACAAATGATTGATGATTTATTAACTTCTGACGATGATGAAGAGGGCGGTGAACCAAACTTCAATAGCGTTGAATACATGCCAGATAGTCGGCATGGTTTTAGTGATAATAATTCTAATAAAAGAAACTCTAACGGCAAAAATCATCGCCGTGGACGTAATCAAGGTCAAGGTGCTCGAAACCAAAGCCAAGGTGGACGTCGTCAAAATAATCGTTCGCAATCGGCTAATGGTAAACCTCGCTCTCAACAAAATGGACAGAAAAGTGGTCAACCACAGCGTCGCCGCAGACCTGCATCTGCCAATGGTCAAGGGCAGCAGTCGAGCCAAGGCCAGCAGCAAAGTCAGGAACAAAATCAACAACGTAACCATCATCGGAATCAGCAAAATAACCAAAATCAAAACCAAAACCAAGGTAATAGTTCTGGAGGTAATTCTACAGAAAATGGGAATAATAAAAAAAGGAATTCAAAAACGTCACGTTCAAATCCTTATCGTAGTCGTCGAAAAAATACGCAACGTCAGAAGAAGGAAGATTCATATTTTTAATATGTTTTTAATATGACCTATTCACTTTTACACAAAATATACATAGCTTGAGGCTCGAATGAATCACATGATAACTGCCTACATTGGCTTAGGTTCCAATTTAGGTAATTCCCAAACAGTTTTAAATGGCGTAGTAAAACTATTAGCAAATAGTGAACACTTTTGTATGCCTGTAATGTCGTCTTTCTATCAATCATCGCCTGTAGGTTATGAAGATCAACCGGACTTTATTAATGCTGTAGTCAAAGTGGATACCTCATTAAGCGCACAGAGTTTACTCAAATTCCTAATGGCTGTTGAGAAAGCTGTAGGTCGTAAGCGCGATGAAAAATTAAAAGATGGGCCACGTATCGTTGATTGCGACTTACTTCTCTTTGGTCGTGAAGAAGTAAAAACGGAAAATTTAGTGGTTCCTCATCCTCGAATGACTAAACGGTTATTTGTTCTAGAGCCATTGATTGAAGTTGGGCCAAAGGCATTTATTCCTGGTTTTGGCTATGCCAAAGCATTGCTTGAAGAATTTCAAGAACAAAACTTATTTGTTGATCAAAAGATCACTAAATTAGTCGCCTAGGTTTCTCATTGCATTATCAAGTAGCACTCAATGAGTGCGTAGTTGTAGATAGCTTTGGCATGGTTTTAATTTAAATATAGTGCCGAAATGTCTGCCACTGTTTTAAAAATTCATCCGCAAAACCCTCAATCTCGGCTCATAAATCAGGTGGTTGAGGTGCTTGATCGAGGCGGAGTTATCGCTTATCCAACGGATTCGAGTTATGCGCTAGGTTGTCATTTAGGTGATAAAAATGCCCTTGACCGTATCAAACGTATTCGCCGTGTTGATGATAAACATCATTATACTCTTGTCGGGCGCGATATTGCACAGATTACAGATTATGTGAAAGTAGATAATCAACAATTTCGAGTGTTGAAAACCTATACGCCAGGACCTTTCACGTTTATTTTTCCGGCGAAACGCAAAGTTCCTCGACGCAGCTTACATCATAAACGCCTCACTATTGGTATCCGTATTCCTGATAACACTATTGTTCAAGAAATGCTTCGCGTATTACATGAGCCGATTTTGAGCTCAACTTTATCGCTGCCCGGCAGAGATTTGCCTCTTGGTGACCCGGAAGATGTTATAGAAAAGTTGTCAAAACATGTTGATCTGATTATTGATGGTGGACATTGTGGTATTGAGCCGACAACTGTCATTGATTGGATTGGTGAGGCGCCTGAAGTGGTGAGAATAGGCAAGGGACATGTCAGTTTTGAATAAGCGTTCTAGCCTTTTTTATAGCGGTCTTGAGTTAATGTTGTGTGCTTTTCACTATTCGCTATAATCAAGTTATGAATCAAGAGCCTCCTAAAGATCAAGAGTTTGAAAGTCAAGAACTGGAAGAGCAAAATCAATCCCCAAAAGATTCCGACGAACGCCTAGCGGTTGATGAAGACTATTTAGATTCAATGCGTGCTGTAGTTATGGGTGAGGTTATGGATCAGGTTCCGAAAGATCTGTTTATTCCGCCAGACGCATTGCAAGTGGTATTAGAAGCTTTTGAAGGTCCATTGGACTTATTGCTTTATTTGATTCGTAAGCAAAATCTTGATATTGCTAATATTAAAGTCGCCGAAATTACTGTGCAATACATGGCTTACGTTGAAATGATGCGACGTGCCAATTTGGATTTGGCAGCTGAATATTTAGTGATGGCTGCTACTTTGGCAGAAATTAAATCACGTATTTTATTACCAAGACCTAAAACTATTGAAGAGGATGAAGAAGACCCTCGTTTAGCTTTAGTTCGACAGCTACAGCAATATGAGCGTTTCCGTGAGGCTGCAAATGATCTTGAGGATCGTCCTAGGGTTAATCGAGATGTGTTTATTGCCTCTGCAAAAAAAGATGACCCTAATCCGCCAAATGTATTACCAAAAGTGACTTTGCAACAGTTAACCAGAGCCTTTCAATCAGTGCTTGAGCGCGCGCATGTAAATCAATTGCATCAAGTG
>CALKZN010000036.1 GCA_938002995.1 uncultured Arenicellaceae bacterium
GACATATACAGTGATTTGCCGAGCATCAAACCTCCTATTAAGAATAGGAGTGCGCTGAGAAAGCTGGCGATATGTTTATGCTTGATATTCATTGTAGGTTTCCTCTTCTTTAGAACGAATCATCCAGCCGAATAGAGAGAGTCTGAAACCTTGACTGCCAATTAGCATGGCGAAGAACATCATGATTGAACCAATAAAGCTTAGTAAACCTGCTGAAGTTGCTGTTTGAGGGGCTTTCATAGCACTGCCCTTTGGCATTAAGTTGGGTATATTTTTATTTTTAGTGGTGGCATCAATCGGTTTGCTAGGTATTTCCTCAACGGCAACAAAGCTGGTGTATTTTGTGAGTAAGTGATGTTTGATGCCGAGTTCGATGACTTGCGGTTTTATCAACATTTCAACAGTGTGGTTGGTGTAGAGCTGGTCCATTAGGTGTGATACCTTTTTGCGAGCCCATAGTGCGTCAATATTGTCAGTGCTTTGAGCTTGAGTTGAGGAAGACAAGCTACGCTTCCAATGGTTACCGAGCAAGTTGCCTGAAATTTCAATACTATTTATCGAGTTGTCTGATTTTGTTAAAACCATGATTGGTTCCCCTGAATATAAATCGGGGATTTTTTTTGGATATTGTTCAAAAGAGTGAGCTTCAATTTTTGTGTCGTGTGAATCGCTGTAGTTGATGGATAAATCACGTGCAATAGGGCGATTAATTTTGTTGAAAAGCGCATTCATTTTTTCAGTGCTTTCATTGAAACTGTCTATATGTGTGAAACTTCCTCGGCCAAACTGAGCTGCTTTGCTCATGAAATGTGAATTGGGTGCGCTGCCGATTCCTACAGTGAATAAGCGTGCACTGCCGAGTTTGTCATTGATCAGCTTGAACAACTGTTGTTCATTGCCGACAGAACCATCAGTGATAAAGATGACTTGCTTTAAAAGACTTTCATCGCTAGGTAGGCTTAAAACATAATCAAGCGGGCCGAACATTTCGGTTCCGCCGTCTGCTCGCAACAGATGAACCCTTGTTTTTGCACGATGGATATTTGCTTGATTTGCTTGGACTGGCGTTGAAAAGAAAGGTGTAAATCGGTTGTCGAAATCAACGATATTAAAACGATCTTTGTCACTGAGTTTGTCTAGGGCATAGAGCAAACTTTTCTTGGCTTTTTTCATTGAGTCGCCTGACATTGAACCTGAGGAATCTATGATAAATGTGATTTCACGGGCAAGAGCATTTTGAATGTTTGCTGTTGGAGGCAACAGCATAGCCATGGAATATTGCTCGCCATCTATTTGCTGTTGGAATAAGGCGGCAGTTGGCGCTTGTGTTTTGATGGGATGCCATTGCAACACTAAGTCGCGATTCATGAGAGCTGTTTGATTTTTTAAAGAAATTGATGGTTTAGTGCTTTGATTTTGTATCAATAATTCGTGTGTTTCTGAATGAATGCGATCTAATTTGATGCCAGCATTCAAAGTTAATTTAAGACTAAAGTCATTAGGTGTTTGAGTATCTTTAGCGTGTATTTGTGGCGGCGTAATATCGGTAGCATCTGGTACGGAATCAGTATTAACGCCCCAGCCAGAATGTTGATTGATGAGTA
This sequence comes from uncultured Arenicellaceae bacterium, assembly GCA_938002995.1. Lineage (GTDB taxonomy): Bacteria > Pseudomonadota > Gammaproteobacteria > Arenicellales > Arenicellaceae > CALKZN01. Next base: position 1,605 of record CALKZN010000036.1, read on the forward strand.
CATTTTTATTTTCCTGAATGTTGAGTTTCAATGCTTTACCTGGGATGTATCGAGGTGTGAGTGTGGTAGGTAGGCGTAAGCTGAAAATGTGTTGATCGTATTTGACCCTGTCGATGATGTGGATTTCAGCGATCAATTCGCCACGAGGAGGTATGTTAGCAACTGACATGCTGAATAAATTGGGGCGATGTTGTTCTAATAAGCTCGCTTTTTTGCCTGCTTTCTTTGCCGCTTCGAATATCTTTTTTGCGGCTTGTTTTTCTTTGATTTTCCCTTTGATGATGCGATCACCTATTTGCATCGTCATGCCATCGACTGCGCCATTTTCAGGTAAAGGAAATACATAACGACCATTGACCCAATCATCACTGTTATTGCGAAATGTTTGCCGCATTTTGATGGTGGCAATCAGGCCATTCACATCAGCACTGATTTCAGTGTCCAAAAGCAGTGTGCTTACGACTTTTCCTTGTTGGTTTTTTAAAATTAATTCGCCTGCTGAGTTTTCAGTGTGTTCTTGCTTGTTGGAAAGGCTGTTGGAAAAGCCGCTTGCAAAGCTGAGCTGTTGAAAATTGCTTAACATAAGCCCTAAGAGACTTAAAATTGTGAGTTGAAAAGTGCGAGCGAAAGTAAGAGTAAATGGTGTGCAGATTTTGGAAACTACAGGAATTATTTTGCTTGTCATGAGTGTTCTCTTTTTGTTGTGGTTAACAAATATGGAACATCCCTGTAAGAGATGTCCTTCCAATGGAGAACTACTATGACAAGTTAGTTTGAGAAAACGATGAGCGCTTTGTGAGCTTTGTGTGTGGATTGTGTGAAGAGGAGTTCTTCACAAGCATTTTTTTAACTGTTGAGTTTTTTCCAAGCAAGTGTGGCTTGAACACCAGCAACGCCATGATCATTTTGTGTATTGTGGATGATAATTGAACCGCTGTGTAGTTTCATGATTTCCTTCACGAAACTTAAGCCAAGACCTGTTCCTTTTGCGGTTAATGAGTCAGGTCCGTTCTTGGCAGGCATGGAGAAAAAACGTTCATACAAACGTGGCAGGGCATAATCAGGAATGTGTTCGCCTTGGTTAAAAACGTCAAAGCTATAAGACTGTGAAGAGGCTTGTTGGTATTGAATGTCAATTTGACCGGATGAAGGGCAAAAGGTAATGGCGTTATCTAATAAATTAGCAATTGCCTGACGAATCAACATGCGATCACCATAAACAAGGCAAGAGTCACTAGGTGTTGAGAGTTTTATTGATTTGCTATCAATTAATGCTTGGCGTTCTTCTAGCAGCCGATGCAGTGTTTCAGTGATATCAAAATCGATTAACTCTAATGGCGCTATCTGACTTTCAAGTTTTGCCAAAGATAACATTTTTTCAACAAGCTGCGCCATCCGATTATTGGATGAGGCGATGTTGTTAAGAAACTTTTGTCTATCTTGTGCAGGCATATCTTCTAGTAGCAGTTCAGTAGCACCGCGAATGCTAGTGATCGGAGTTTTTAATTCGTGTGTCAGGCTGTGAATGTAGTCTTCTACATATTCTTTGCCATCGAGCTGGTTGCGTAAAGTGGTTACCGATGAGGAAAGTTGATCCAAGCGGTTATCCCAAAAACGCGGCTGAATTGTTTTCATGCCTTGAGCCAGGTTTTGAGCATATTCAGAGATTTTTTCTAACGATTTAGTCAGCCAAATACTGAATAAGTAACCAATGATAATGGCGAATATCACCAATAATAATGCATAATTTTTGAGTTGTTTACTTTCTGTGATTAAGTGATTTTCTAAGCTTGTAATCGATTTGATAACGCTGAGCACGCCAATTATTTCATTACTTGCAGAACGAATTGGGGCAGCAACAACCATGATTTTTTCATCATCATCAGCAGTTTTGTCAGGGTCGATAAAGCTGGTTCTTGCGCCATATTTTCCTTCTAGAGTCAGCCTGACATCGCGCCATTGTGAAAAGTCTTGACCAGTATTTTTGTTGGTAGAGTCATAAATAACGATGCCCTTTTGATCGGTGATATAGATGTCTGTGTCTAGTGAAGTTTTCTTGATTTGATAAATTTCAGCAAGGATGTCACGACGTTTGATGCCGTTAAATAATTGCTCTACGGCTTGGGTGTTTATTGTTTGTTTAGTTGTCGTTATTTGCGTTGTAGTTTTTTCTAGTTCGGCTTTGTTTGGATCTATGCGGTACTGTTTTTCTAATTCTGCAGCAAGCAGATGAGACATATCGACCATGACGCTTTCTGCGGATTGACGCATGCCGTCATTGAGGCGTTCAATTGCATAGTTGACGATATACCAAGATAGTGATCCAAGGATCACAAAGTAGATAATAAAGGCGCGAAGGCTGAAGCTTATGTTGATATTTTTTATCACTCTAAACACACTTACGTTTTATTTCGCCAAACTATAGCCGAATCCACGATGTGTAATGATGAGGTCTGTGTGAGGATTGTGTGTGCGTAGTTTTGCTCGGAGTGTTTTTATATGCGTGTCGATTGCTCGATCATCCGAAGGGTGTTGTGATGACCAGACTTGTTCAATTAATTGTCGTCGGCTAAACACTTGTTTTGGACTTTGTAGAAAAGCGGCAAGTAATGAATACTCTGCCTTGGTCAAAGTTAAAGTATTGCCTAAATAATGGATTTGATGACCATTTGCATCGTGTTTAAAGTCAGACTGCTTGGTTGGCTTAGAAGCCTTTTTTTGGTCCGCGTTAGTACCTTGATTGTTATGCCCTTGTTCAGAATGATTGGATTGCGTCCGTTTTAAAATAGCTTTGATTCTTGCAACAACTTCACGCGGACTGAATGGCTTCGCTACATAATCGTCTGCGCCAATTTCAAGCCCGATGATTCGATCAATTTCTTCGTCACGAGCGGTTAGCATCAAGACAGGAACGTTACGATGTTGTTGGTTACTTTGTCGAATTCTTTTTAATAACTCAAACCCTGAGCAATCAGGAAGGCCGACATCAAGGATGCATAATTGGATGTTTTGTTCTATAAGAGCTTGTTCTGCCGCTGATCCATTGCTTACCCAAATAGCTTGCATGCCTTCTGAGCTAATTGCATATTCTAGAGTGTCAGCGATTTCTTGCTCATCTTCGATGATTAGTATTTTTTGCATTTTTACAACAAGCGGTTAAATATTTATCTTATTCGTTTCGATGGTAAGTATCCATAGAATTTATTTCTACCAGCTCAATTCAAAGTTAATGGGTTTATTTGTTGTAAAATTTAAAGGTGAGAATTTAATGAAAGGATATTTGAGTATAAGTTATAGCAACTGTGAGTGCACTTTTGGTGGTAGGCAGTGAAAATTTGATTAACAACTATGTATATGCTTGATTTCTCTTGTAGTGTTGGGGTATTGTACACATTAACATTTTTTAAGAAAACTCAATCTTAAATAAGCTTATCTAGTGTTTTTTTTGAAAATTATCCCTTATTTTTTCATAAAAACTAAGTAATACTAGCAGTCAAAAACTGGAGAAAATGATGAAACAATTAAATAAATTAATTCTTGGGGGAGTGCTATTTGTCTTATCAACAAACGCTGCCTTTGCTCAAAATGCTGTTAAATGGCGGATAGCCGAATCTTGGCCTAAAGATTTTCCATTATTTGGTGATGTGGTGAGAAACATGGCTAAGCGTGTTGATTTGCTATCAGGTGGGGAGTTTAAAATTCAAATCGTATCCCGAGGCGAGCATAAAAGACCGCTTGGAGTATTTGATATGGTTCAGGCAGCTGAATTTGAAATGGGACATTCTGTGTCTCAGTGGTGGATTAAGAAAGACCCTAACACTGCTTTTTTTACATCAGTCCCCATGGGTATGATTGCTCCCGAAAAGCATGCATGGTTTTACCACGGAGGTGGCATTGAATTAATGCAGAGGGTTTACTCGAAATACGGTCTTTTATCTTATCCTGGCGGAAATACTGGCACGGAAATGGGTGGTTGGTTTAGTAAAGAAGTTAAAACAAAAGAAGACTTAAAAGGACTGAAATTACGTATTCCTGGTTGGGGTGGAGAAGTCTATACTGATCTGGGTGCTGAAGTGACATTATTGCCACCAGGTGAACTTTATCCTGCGTTAAAATCAGGAAAATTAGACGGTTTAGAGTTTATTGGTCCT
>CALKZN010000037.1 GCA_938002995.1 uncultured Arenicellaceae bacterium
TTTTTTACAGTTCTGCTTATTGTTTATAGTTGCCTTGTCCTGAACTAAACCAGTATTATGGACAATCAAAACAGGTAAAAGCATTTGTTAGAATTGAAAACGGTCGGTCTTTTTTTCGTGACAGCCTTGGCTGAAATAGTCGGTTGTTATTTGCCATATCTTTGGTTGCGTGAAGACAAATCAATCTGGTTATTGGTGCCCGCAATGTTTAGTTTAGCGGCTTTTGCTTGGTTGCTATCACTGCATCCTGCAGCAGCTGGTCGTGTTTATGCAGCATTATGGTGGTGTCTATATTTTCATGGCCATTTTGTGGTTATGGGCTATTGATGGAGTTCGTCCAACCACGTGGGATATTGTTGGTTCAGCTGTAGCTCTTATAGGCATGGCGATTATTATGTTTGCTCCACAAAGTTCATAGCGAATGTGATGCGACTCGATAGTCAAAGCTTCCTTGAAGTGGCAAGGCAAGTTGGCATACGAAGTTCTGGGGTTCGATAGCTAGGCCATATAATATGTTGATATTAGCAGGGTTAAATAAATTTAGATGTTGGGACGATGAATTACAAAATAATACAAGTGCAACCTTATTCGCCTACTCTTGGCCAGAAGAAAGAAAAGGTCGGGGTGTTGCTGTTAAAGGAGATCGAGCGGTTTGACTTGTACCATCTTCGTTGAGTTTTATATGGTTCTTTATAGATTTCTTTATATCAATACAGAAGAAAAATAATGAAATATCGTGAATTTCTAAACGTTGCCGTTGAAGATAAGTTCAATACTTATCCTTTGAAAATTAGAAATAAATTATTACTTCTCCGCGAATTGGTTTTTCAAATTGCAGATGAAAACGATGAGGTGGGTGAAGTTCAAGAAACCTTGAAGTGGGAAAATCCAAGCTACCAAACTTTTTCACCCAAAAGCGGTACGACTATCCGGGTTTCTAGCCCAGGTTCGAATAATGATAAATGTGCAATATCAGTTCATTGCCAAACAACGCTAGTCGCAGAGTTTAAAGAACTTTATCCTGAACTGATTTACGATGGAAACAGAAGCATTATTTTTGATGCTAATACTGATTTACCTCATGAACAGGTAAGACACTTTATATTTTCAGCGCTAACGTATCATTATCGAAAAAAACGTGGAATTGGAATTTGACATGGTTATGGTTTATCAAAATCTCACGCAGGAAGAATTGGATGCCGAATACAACAACTTAAAAAAAGTTACTGATTCTGCTGAACATATACAATGGTATACCCAGACTAGTGAGGACTATCGACAGACTGTAATATGCGAGTTAGATGTTGCTTATGGTGTGTCGGAAATGGAACGGTTAGATATTTTTTTTCCTAACGGGAAGCTTAAAGGTAAGAATCGCCCAGTTCACCTTTTCTTTCATGGCGGATATTGGCGAGCTCTAGATAAAATTGATTTTAGTTATGTTGCAAAGGGGTTTGAGAACAGCGATGCAATTTGTATTGTTGTAAATTATGACTTAGTGCCCAATGTTAATATGGATGAATTAGTTGATCAGTGTCGTCAATCCTTACTTTGGACTTGGCATCACATTGAAGAATATGGTGGCGATAAAAATAATATAAGCTTGTCTGGTCATTCGGCTGGGGGGCATTTAGTTGCAATGATGATGGCTACAGATTGGCCGAAACTAGATCATCATTGTCCTGTTGATCTAATTAAAGCGGGCGTTTCTATTAGTGGTTTATTTGATTTAGAACCTATTCGACTGTGTTTTTTGAACGATACCTTAGGCTTAGATGAAAAAATGGCAGCAAACAATAGTCCATTGTGTTTGACTAATCGAAGTTGTGGTGAATTGATTAATTATTATGGGGATCTAGAGGGTGTAGAGTATCGCAGTCAAAGTGACCGTTTAGCTGAAAAATGGAGTCGCATGATATCGGTTGGATTAGAAGGGCATAATCATTTCACGCTCATGCATGATATGTACAAACCTGACAGTTTGCTTTCAATGAAATTGCAGCAGCAATTAGGTATAACGAAACCTTAAAATAGTTTATAAAATGACTCTTAAGACTAATTGATACTGAAGATAAGTTATCCGCTGAGTTGGACGGTTATTAAAATATGCGTAAAACGGATAAAAAAATTGATAAGCAAATTAGAGTCGTTTTAACAGATGTATGTGAATCGGCATTAAAGGAGTTTATTGGGTTTCAATGGCTAACACATTTAGCTAACTACACAAATTTTCCTAGAAGCTTAAGAGTAGTTTGTGTGTTCGATACTAATTATAATCTAAATGATTTTGTGGCAAACAAGAGTAACCAGGAACTAGGCGCTCTGATTCAGGAAAAGCTTTTTGATATCGATGTGAATATTAAGAATATTGCTGATCATATTTCCTATGATAGCCAAGAGAATTGCGATAAAAATCATAATGGAAAGTGGGCGGATAGGCTTGCAAATTAGCTAGCTGAAATTCTATGTTACTTGATGGATATCTTATACTGGTAATTAAGCATGATACTTAGAAAAGCGAAAGAAATTGATTTAAAAAGAGTTGTAGAAATTTATAACTCTTCTATTGAATGGAGACTTTCAACAGCAGATATTTTGCCTGCGTCTGTTCAAAGCAAAAGAGAGTGGTTTAATTCTCATACGCAAAAAAGGCCACTCTTGGTCTGTGAGAAGGATGGCAATATAAAGGGGTGGGTAAGCATTGAACCTTTTCATGACAGGCCGGCTTATGCAAATACTGTAGAAATTGGCATTTATGTTGACCACGATAACCTTGGGAAAGGCATTGGTACTAAGATATTAGGGCAAGTTATAGAGTTGCTACCGAGCCTTTATGTAAAAGTAGCAATTGCTAATATTTTCTCCCATAACGTAGCCAGTTTGAAGCTTTTCGGTAAATATGGTTTTAAGTTATGGGGAGAATTGCCTGAAGTGTGCGAAATGGATGGTCAAGTGTATAGCGTTTCAATTCTAGGACTTAAGGTGAGTGATAAATAATAATCTAGACGGTAAAAGTTCAAGATTAGGCTTCGCTGCTTTCATCATTGTCGATATTGTCGATATGTTCAATTTCTTCTTTGTTACCGCGATATTTGATTTGTAAAGCCATCAAAAAGTTACGTAGCACTTGGTCTTTACATTGGCGGTAATGTTTATGACCGGGTTTGCGAAATAGAGCACTTAGTTCATGCTTGCTAAAGCTAAAATCGGTCAAAGCTAAGATTTCTAGAATATCTTCAGCTTTTAAATTTAAGGCGATTTTTAATTTATTGAAAATGATGTTGTTGCTAAGTTTGTTTTCAGGTTCAGGCTGTGGGCCTTCTCTTTTGCCGCGTTTGTCATTAATTAAGCCATTTAAAAAGATAGCTAAGTTGGTATCGCTACAGCTTTTATAATCTTCATCATCATCTTTTTTTAGCCAGTTACTGAATTCTTGGCGTGAAACTTCTTTTTCAGCTAGACTAAATATAGCCATCATTTTTGAATCATTGAAATCAAAAATATAGCGGACTCTGCGTAAAATATCGTTATTTGTCATAATTATTTATTTTCTTGGACTGTTTCGCAGCATAACTAAAAAAGGATAAGATTACTTAACTAAAACAGTCCTATAGTTTAAACGAACCATAGAAGGAAGAATCATGCATGTTCCTAAGAAGTTCCAACAAAATGATCCTAGTCATCTAAAAGGAATTATTCAACAATATCCCTTTGGCACATTGATTACGCATTCTGATACTGGTCTAGAAGCAAACCATATTCCGTTTATTTTGAATCAATCTGATGGCAAAGATGTCTTGCAAGCTCATCTCGCTAAAGTGAACCCTTTATGGCAAAACGTTCAAGACAATAGTGATGTATTAGTGGTTTTCCATGGTCCAAATTGTTATGTATCACCTAATTATTACCCTACCAAAAAAGAAACGAGTAAAGCGGTACCAACGTGGAATTATATTGCTGTTCATGTCAAAGGTGTGATGTCGTTTAAGCACGATGCTGAATGGAATTTAGAGATGATTGATCAACTCACGATGCAGCATGAACAGGGACAAACTATTCCATGGTCTACAACCGATGCGCCAGAGCCATATATTCAAAAAATGCTGTCTGCCATTGTCGGCATAGAAATCGAAATATCATCAATTCAAGGCCAATGGAAGTTGAGCCAAAACCAACCTGTAAGAAATCAAGAAGGTGTCGTTAGTGGCTTGTCAGAAGTGAATCAAGGCGATACCCAAAAAATTGCTGAACTTGTAAAACAATATGCATTAGATTACTAGAACTGTATATAGTTAGAGTTGTATATAGTTAGAACTGTATATTCAATGGCTCCAATAAATACAAAAGGAGGTGTAATTTTTAAGAGTTAAAAATTACACAAAGAGAATTATGTTAAACAATGTAGGTGTTTCGTATGAGTCTTATGGAAGTGAAAATCAGAGTAGCAACAATCGAGGATATTCATCAACTCTCTGTTTTAGTGGGCGATTATCACGCTTTTGAATCCATCGAATTGTCGTTGGATCAACGCAACTTAGCTTTGGAATTATTACTCCAAGACCTGACCTTAGGCTTTGTGATGGTTGCGACTATCGATGAACAACTCATTGCTTATCTTGCTGTTTGTTATGGCTATAGTATTGAACTGGCCGGCCGGGATGCATTTATGGATGAGTTTTTTGTTTGTGAGGATAAGCGCGGGATGGGAATAGGGTCTAAGTTGTTGGAAAGCGCTATAAAAGGTGCAAAAAATAATCAAGCCAAAGCACTGCATTTAGAGGTTGCGAAAACGAATAATAGCGCTAAATTGTTTTATCAGAAAAAGGGTTTTTCATCGCGAGATAACTTTCATTTGATGAGCTACCATTTGTAATGCTTCTTAATGTGCGTGGATGGTTAAGAACTAATAAGCTCCACTTAATTAGTGGCATAGGTCTTTTGATAGTGTTATTTTGCTTAATCTATACTTATTTCAAAGAGGTGAAATAATGGAGTATGTTGCGATAATCTTAGTTTTATTGGTTGCTATTGAGCATGTGTATATATTGGTGTTGGAAATGTTCCTATGGACTACGCCACGAGCACTGAGAGTTTTTGGTATCACGCATGAGTTTGCAGAATCGACTAAATCATTAGCTGCTAACCAAGGGCTTTATAATGGCTTTTTAGCCGCAGGTTTATTTTGGGGGTTGTCTCATAGCAACAACGATTTTGGTTTTCAGATACAAGTATTTTTTCTATTTTGTGTGTTAGTAGCTGCCGTTTATGGGTCAATGACAGTGAAAAAATCTATTTTAATTGTGCAAGGGTTGCCCGCACTACTAGCGCTGTTGGCTTTGTTTTTGACCTGAGAGTTTTAGATAAAAAAGGATGATGAAAAGAGGCACTAGAATTTGTTTTATTGGAGATTCTTTTGTCAATGGCACGGGTGATGAGAAGGCACTTGGTTGGGTAGGCAGGCTGTGTGCTTTAGCTAGCCAACAAGGTTTAGATTTGACCTATTACAACCTTGGTATTCGAGGCAACACCAGTAAGGATGTTTTAACGCGTATTGACTCGGAAGTACCATTGCGTTTAGGCAAAGCTATAGACGAGAGGATAGTCTTATCTTTTGGTGTTAATGACACTTTACTCGAAGAGGGTGTTCCGAGAGTGGCAACAGATGAGTCTGTTGTGAACCTGAAGGAAATTATTCAACTTATCCAAGTTAAGTATAAAATACTGATCGTTGGTCCATTGCCTGTTAATGACAACGAACAAAACCTTCGCATTAAGTCGATTAATACTGCTTACAAATTAGTTGCTGAAACGTATGAAATACCGTTTATTGATGTGTTTGAACAATTAAAAAGTAATCAAAGTTATCAACAAGAGATTAATGGTAATGATGGAGCACATCCTAAAAGCAAAGGTTATGAAACCATAACTCAATTGATTATTGATTCAGGAAAGTGGTGGTTCTAATAAGCTTGTAAGACTCTTTTAAAACTATTATTGAATATAAAAAAGGGTGTCGCAAAGACACCCTTTTTTATATTTGAATTGCCTTCAGGCAATGCTTTTCTAGGTAATCACATTAAAGGATTAACCATATAAAGCAGGCTCATCCATTTGTGAATGAATGCCGTTCACTGTATTTGCGTCAAGGTTTAATGCTTTAGCGAAACTATCTAAATATTTTGCTTCATTTTGATTGTCAAGATCAATAGCTAGTAGAGACATTGCATACGCTTGTTGTTGCATTCCATTTGGCACTGAACGCGCTAGACCATCTGGGTCAACCGGAGCACTTAGTTGTTGATTGATAAATGCCATTTCTTCTTGTGACGCATCACCAAGGTGTTCCATGATGGCTGCTTTTTCTTCTGCGTCGATTTGGCCATCGGCTTTTGCAGCTTGTAACATAGCACTGAGTAAAACGCCTGATGCTTGCTCGTCGTCAGCTGTTGGCTGTGTTTCAGGTTCACCAAAGTTATCCATTGCTTGATTTAATAGACTGCCTAAGCCTCCACCAGCGCCGCCAGAACTTGAACCTTGCGCTAGAGAGCCTAATAAGCCGCCCAACCCACCTAAAGATCCACCGCCAGACTGTGCTTGTTGGCCCCCGCCTAGAAGACCACCTAACATGCCGCCTAAGCCGCCTTGTTGGGAACCGCCACCAGAAGCTGCGCCAGCTAAGTTGCCTAATAGTCCACCGAGTCCGCCGCCACTTGATTGGCCTCCAGAAGCTTGACCTAACTGACCAAGGAGTCCGCCTAAACCACCGCCAGATTGTCCGCCTGATGCTTGGCCAAGTTGACCTAGAATGCTGCCAAGGCCGCCAGATTGCCCTCGGCCTGATGATTGTCCCGCAAGGCCGCCTAAGAGACCTCCAAGACCACCACCGCTATCATTTTGCTGGTTCCCGCCTTTGTTCATCATTTTCTTGACGCCTTTTGCAACAGCGATGCCGATTGCAATTTTTGCTAATTTGCCAGTTAAACTCATGCTTTTATTCTCCTTATAGATTTATTGTTTTGCTCAGTATAGATCACCATTGGTGATATGAAAGTAAGAAAGTGTCAAATAAGTGCCACTACTGAGTGTGTTTTGATAGAGGTGAGGTGCTATGTAATTTCTATTACCGTGCCTTACTATCTGCATATTGCTGAAATAATATACCAGTAACGATCAAACCCAAACCAATGAATGTAAAAATATTTAATGGTTCACCTAAGAATTTATTGATAATAAATAGACTGATGAAGGGAGATAGGAATATGAGTGTGCTTACTTGGCTTACCTTGGTTGTGTAATGCATTGCCATTTGCCAGCATATAAATGCCAAGCCCATTTCAAAAACGCCCACATAAGCCATGCCTGCAAGTTGTTTTAATGAAAGGTGAGTCGAGAAGTCACCCGAAATGATCAGAATGAACAATAATATTGGTGTTGCTAATAAAAAGCTTTGGAATAGCTTTGTGATTGGGGGAGCTTTGTTGCGCGCATTTAACAACCAATAACTTGCCCAGATGATGGTGCTGAATAGAGCTAAAAATACTCCCCAAAAACTGAGTTCGCCAGCAATACTTTTGCCACTGAAGGCAATGAATACCACACCAATATAGCCGAGAATGATGGCTAGAAAATCAGTTCTAGTGAGTTTGTGACCAAGCAATGGCACTGATAATAAAGTCAGTGTGATCGCCCAAGTATAGTTTAGTGATTGAGCAACCTGTGCAGGTAATAAGTCATAGGCTTCAAAAAGCACTATGTAGTACAGCACAGGGTTTAATAAGGCTAGAATCAGTATCGATTTAAAAGATGAAGGTAGTGTCTGAACAGCGTGTTTGAATTCACCTCTGATGAGTAGGGTGATGAATAACACGCCTAAGGAGAAGACGCTTGCTCCGGTTAGTAATTGGAGCACTGACATTTCATGCAGACTTAATTTAAATGCTGTAGCGACTGTCGACCACATTGCAACGGCAAGCAATGCAAAGGCAATAGCTAGTGCATTTTTTTTCATGGAGAAGGCTTTAAATTATGTACATAATACTGTGAGTTCTATACTGCATTCAATAAATCAATATTACCACCAATAGCAGCAGTATTGATGGTGATAGTCTTTTCAGTTGCAAATCGGTGCAGATAATGTGGGCCACCTGCTTTAGGACCTGTTCCTGATAAGCCGCACCCACCAAATGGGTTAACGCCAACGACTGCGCCAATTTGGTTGCGGTTGACATAAACGTTACCCACTTTAATGCGTTTGGCTATGGCTTCATAACTGCTGGTGTTTCTTGTGTGGATTCCGAAGGTTAATCCGTATCGAGTATTATTAATGTCAGCGATAATCTTATCTATGTCAGCAGAGTCATATCGAACAATATGTAAGATTGGACCAAACTGTTCTTCTGTCATTTGTTGAATAGACTCAATTTCAAAAAGAGTCGGAGCGATAAATGTTCCAAGCTCACACTCAAGAGGCAGTTTTATATGAAAATAGTCAATGCACTCATTTTTAGTTTGATCGATATATGTCAATAAGTTTTTCTGAGCTCGTTGATCAATGACAGGGCCGATATCAGTACTAATGAGTTCTGGATTACCTATGGACAGTTCTTGCATCATGCCTTTTGTTAACTCAATGACTCGGTCAGCAATGTCATTTTGCACATATAAAACACGTAAAGCCGAACAACGTTGTCCTGCGGCGCTAAAAGCTGAATCAACAACATCTCGCGCAACTTGTTCAGGCAGTGCAGTAGAATCCACAATCATTGCGTTCAAGCCGCCAGTTTCTGCAATGACAGTTGCAATGCCGGCATTTTCATCTCTATTGGCTAGCGTTTGATTAATACGCTTTGCAGTTGCATTCGAGCCTGTGAAGGCAACACCTGAAATGCGATTGTCAGCGTTAAGAATTGAACCGATTTCAGAACCTGATCCCGTTAAAAACTGAACGGTGTTTTTGGGTAGGCCAGCTTCATGGAGTAACTCTAAACCTCGGAAAGCAATCAAACTTGTTGTTTCTGCGGGTTTAGCGATGACGACATTACCGGCCGCCAATGCAGCGGTGAGTTGTCCCATGAAAATAGCGAGTGGGTAGTTCCATGGGCTGATACAAACAAAAATACCTCGGCCTTGGAACATAAGCTCATTAGATTCGCCGGTAGGGCTAGGTAATGAAATAGAGTTTGAAAAAATACTTTTTGCTTGCTGAGCATAGTAGCGACAAAAATCGACAGCTTCGCGCACTTCATCAATAGCATCTTGTATGGTTTTTCCGGCTTCTAGCTGGCATAAAGCCGCCAATTCATCTTTATTTTGTTCAAATAAGTCGGCGGTTTTTTCTAAAATCTCGCTACGTTTATTGACTGGTGTTGTTTGCCAGATATCTACTTCTTGTTCAGCAAATTTTAATGCGTCTAAGACGGTTTTTTCATCAGCTTCATGGACAGTCCCTATCAGTTGTTGTTGATTGTAGGGGCTGTAAGACTTTTCGCCATCACCAATATTCAGTGTTTTGCCTCCAACTACTGGAGCGGCAGTCCATTTAGATTGACCGAACTCTTTGATAGAGTCCATGAATGTTTCTCTGGAATGAGTTGATGCTAAGTTAACACCGGTGGAATTTTCTCTTCCTGGATAGATATTCAATGGTTTTGGTATGGCTAAATTATTTTCGTTGCCAGTAATGTCACTTAATTCAAGTGGTTGTCTAATTAAGTCTTCAATTTTTGTATTTTCATCAGAAAGCTGGTGGACAAATGATGAGTTCGCACCGTTTTCTAATAAGCGACGGACTAAATAAGGTAATAAATCTTCATGGCTACCCACTGGAGCATAAATTCTAACCTTGCAATTTGTCGTGGAAATAACACTGTCATATAAGCTGTCTCCCATGCCATGAAGTCGCTGAAATTCAAACGCACGGTGTTGACCGGCAATGACTTTAATACTGGAGACAGTATGTGCATTGTGGGATGCAAATTGCGGATAAATATATCCATCGGTCAAGTCTGATAGAAGATAACGAGCACAGGCTAGATAGGCAGTATCGGTATATTCTTTTCTGGTGAATACAGAGTAATCATCTAAACCGAATACTTGGCTATGTTGAATTTCACTATCCCAATAAGCGCCTTTGACTAATCGTAGAGGGATTTCATCTCCATGAATTTTTGCTAGTTTTGTGAGCCAAGTCAATGCTGGTAAAGCCCGTTTTGAGTAAGCCTGAATGACCAAGCCAAACTTCTTCCAACCACGTACGAGGTCTTTTTCATAGATATGTTGGAATAGCTTTAACGTTAATTCCAAGCGGTCGGCTTCTTCTGCATCAATTGTGATGCCAACATTATGTTGTTTACCTAGTTCGATTAATTTTTCAACGGTATTTGATAATTCTAATAAAACTCTTTCACTCTGAGTTTCTTCAAACCGGGGGTGTAGGGCAGATAGCTTGATTGAGAGCGTAGGGTGTTGGCTTTGGTTAGAAGAGTTTTTAGCAATCTGAGTGATGGCATCCGCATAGCTTTGAAAGTATCGATCTGCTTCAACAGCTGTGATTGCAGACTCGCCCAGCATGTCATATGAGTAGTTGTAACCTTTCTTAATATAAGGATTGGCATTTTTCATAGCTTCTTTAATGGTTCTGCCTAAAACAAAATGCTGTCCCATGATTCGCATCGCACGGTCGACGGCCATGCGAATGACAGGTTTGGTAGAGTTTTTGAATAAACGAGATACAGAACCAGAATCAGTATTTACTAGTTTGCCAGAAATCATCAAGCCCCAAGTTGAAGCATTTACAAATAGGGAATTGTCTTTATCTAGGTGGCGTTTCCATTCTCTATCGCTAATCTTATCTTTTATTAGCAGATCGACTGTTTTTGCGTCGGGAATGCGTAATAAGGCTTCTGCAAGGCACATGAGGGTGACGCCATCTTCATCGCCTAATGAGTATTCCTGTAAAAGTTCTTCTATATCAAAGAAGGCCGAATGATGGGTTTCTCGTACCTTAAGGATGACTTCTTTTGCAGTCTGCGTAATAGAAGAGCGTTCCTCATTTTGAAAGGCAATGGGGTATAGGCTCTTGATTAAGGTGTCTTCATTAACACTATAGTGTGAGGAAATATTGCTAAACAATTCATCAAGTGATAACTCTAGATTATGACGTTCAGCCTGTAAAATATCACTCCATAGGAAGTTTTCAGTATTTGATAGTGTTTTTGAATCTCGATTAAAAGACATGCTGTGCTCCAGACTGAATGAATTGTGTTCAGTTCATTATGCAGAGATGTTTAAAGATTGAATTGCAGAAAGTTCTTAGTCGTTTGCAAAAAAGTATGATGGTGCAAATTTATATGAAGGTAAAACAGTCTACTTATTTTGTTTGCGGAACTCTGTTGGAGACATGCCAGTTTTCTTTCTGAAAACATTGGTGAAAGCGCTTTGGCTGGAAAAGCCTAAAGTGAAACAAATTTCAGTAATAGATTTATTAGTTTCGGAGATCATTGATGAGGCCGCTTTGATGCGTTCCTCAATGACATATTGGTAAGGAGAAATACCAATGCTTTCACGAAATTTTTGATAAAAGTGGCTTTCACTTAAATTACATAATCGAGCTAAATCTGCAGTATGAATTTTCCCAGATAAGTTTCCATAGATATAGCGTTTGATTCGAGATAGATCGATACGTTCACGAACTAGGCTTACTTCCTCAACGCTGATTTCACTGCGTAAGCGATGATATAGGCTATGCAACAAACATTGACCTATTACACTAGAGGATGAACTATTGGTATCGATGGTTTCCAATTCGTTAGCTAAGGCCTCTAATAAGGCGTGCATTCGTTGGTCGAATTGAAAATACTTTGGTGAATCAAGAATGTTATCTAAAGTATTGCTAGTGAATGCCGTTTCAAGTTCTAACAAAGCAATGTTTGGCGTCATATCTAATAAGAGGATCTTGTTCTCACGGTTACCATAAAAGCTGTGCTTATGATTTGATGGGACAATACAGCCTATGCCTTTTTGTAGATAACCACTGATGCCTGAAATTTCAAATTCAGCATGGCCAGTTAAGCCAAAAATAATTTGATGATGTAAATGACTGTGAGTATTGGGCTTTTCTTCAAGGTGAAGAATGCGAGCAATGATGTTATTTTTTTCATTCATTTGAAAAATATAACAGTGTTCTAAGAAAAAAGTTGCAAAAAACTATGGAATATTTTTCTTACAATATTTTTAGTCAGTTTTCTATTGTTGAAAATGAAGCTACATAGTTAGACTGGCATTCTTTGAAAATTCTCTTAGAAGGTTTGTTAGTACGATGGCGAATACATTTTTCACTCAAAAAATGCTAGCGACATTGATTGGAAGTATTGCAATTTTGTTATGGGCTACATTAGCGCTTTTCACTACGCAATCAAAAGGTTTACCCCCATTTCAATTATTAGCTATGTGCTTTCTGGTTAGTTTTATAGCTAGCGTATTGGTCCAAGTACACAAATTACCTACTGTCTTAAAGAGTTATAAACAACCATGGACAGTTTGGCTGTTGAACGTTGGTGGTTTGTTTGGTTATCATTTTTTTTACTTTATTGCTTTAGATCATGCACCTCCTGTACAAGCAGGTTTAATAGCGTATTTATGGCCATTATTAATCGTCGTTTTTTCAGCGTTGTTGCCTGGAGAACGTTTACGCTGGTTTCATATTCTAGGTGGCGTTATCAGCATGCTAGGTGCGGTATTAATTGTGACAAAGGGAGGAACAGTCAGTTTAGATTCTAAGTATGTTTTTGGTTATTTAGCAGCCATTCTATGTGCAATTATTTGGTCTGCTTATTCAATCCTCAATCGACGTTTCCAACATGTGCCGACTTCAGCAGTGGGTGGTTTTTGTTTTTGTGTCGCAATACTAGGAGGTGTTGCGCATATATTATTTGAAAAAACGGTTATCCCTCTGGGTGTGCAATGGCTTTCGGTGATTGGATTAGGCCTTGGCCCTCTAGGAATTGCATTTTTTGCCTGGGACTATGGTGTCAAGCATGGATATATTCAATTGCTAGGAGTGCTATCTTATTCAGCGCCTTTATTGTCAACATTATTGCTTTTATTTGCCGGTAGGGCTGAATGGCATTTCAGTATTTTGTTGGCTTGTCTGTTAATCATTATTGGAGCATTAATCGCATCTTTGGATTTATTGAAAAAACAATAAATTTAACAATCGTTTTGAGGATTTTAGCCATGCTCTGTTATAGTTCGCGGCATGAGACCAGCCGCACAAATACAGGCAGCCATTGAGCTGTTAGAAGAAATTGAAGTACAACGTCGCCCAGCAGATCGGATGCTGTCGGGGTATTATCGATCACGACGATATATTGGGTCGAAAGACAAAGCGGCGATTTCCGAGACGGTTTATGACATATTGCGCCAGAAGGGCGTGTTTTCATGGTTGGCAACAGAGTCAAATATGGAAGATGTGCCGAGGTCATGGGTTTTATTGTATTTGATTGAAAAGAATAAAGACCTTGATGAAATTTTTATAGGTGATGATTATTCTCCAAAAATCATGACCGATAATGAAGCCGCAGCGACTGTTGTTGCTTCTCGTTTGATGCAAGAAAAAGCCATTGAAAAAGCGCCTATCCCTGCACGTTTGAATTTGCCTGGATGGCTTGCGCCAATCATGCAAGCAAGCCTAGGCGATGCTTTTGAAATTGAAATGGGAATGATGCAAGAGCGTGCAGACTTGTGTGTCAGAGTGAATACTTTAAAATCTAATAGAGAAGATGTTCAAATTGCTTTGGGCCGAGATGATGTAAAGACATCGAAAACCGATTTTTCTCCTTGGGGTTTAATTATTCATCAAAAGGTATCTTTCAATAATTTACCCTCATTTAAATCAGGGCTTTTTGAGGTCCAAGATCAAGGTTCTCAATTGATTGCGCTCACGGCAGGAGTAAAAGCAGGCGATAAAGTTGTGGATTTTTGTGCAGGTGCGGGTGGTAAGAGTTTAGCGCTAGCTGCTCAGATGGAAAACAAAGGCGTGATTCACGCTTGCGATGTTCATACTAAACGTCTAGAGAATCTCACTACACGTAAAAAACGTGCAGGTGTGCACAATGTTCAAACACATGTATTGAGCAGTGAACGTGATAAATGGGTGAAGCGTCAAGCGGGCAAAATGGATGTCGTTTTGATTGATGCTCCTTGCACAGGCACGGGTACCTGGCGTCGAAGTCCTGATGCTCGTTGGAATCTTGAGCCTGAGAATTTGACTTCACTGATTGAGCTTCAAGCAAGTATTTTAGACAGCGCTTCACGGTTAGTAAAAATTGGCGGCAAACTTGTATATGCGACTTGTTCATTGTTGCGCGAGGAGAATGAAGAACAGATTGCTGTCTTCTTAAAGAATAACGAGACTTTTCAAGCGGGAACATTGTCAGAACTTGAACGATTAGAGGGGCTTGATGTAGTAGATAATCATCAGTTGCGTACTTCTCCTGCGAAAACGGGAATGGATGGATTTTTTGTTGCTGTTTTGCAGCGTATAGCTGAACCAGCAGTTGAACAAAATAAAGAAGATAAAGGGAAAGTAAAAAAGTGATTAAATTTTGTGCTATTCGCCATATTTGATTAACATCTATAAATTGTGAAGAAACAGCAAATCATTATATGGGTCCTAACTGGACTTCTAGTTATTAGCCAATACAAGCTGTGGTTTGGAGATTATGGTGTGTTGTGGTTGAAGCACTTAAGAGGTGAACTGAAAACTCAACAAGAAGAGAATAATCGTCTTATTCAACGAAATGAAGCTTTGAATGCTCAGCTGCAAGAATTGAAAACGGGTAAGGAAACTCTCGAGGAAAGAGCTCGTAGCCAATTAGGGTTAATCAAAGAAGGTGAGATTTTTATTCAAGAAACAAAACCTGTTAAGTCTGAACCCTCAGAATAACTAGCACTATAAAGCCTAAGAATAAAATTCTATCATGCAAAAAATATCCGATTATGTATTGCTGGTATTGATTTTAATTGCCTTTGCGGCGAATTCCATTTTGAATCGTTTGGCTTTGAAAGCCTCTGATATTAATGATTTAGTCTCGATTGATCCCAGTAGTTTTACCTTGGTGCGTTTAGTGTCGGGTGCTATCGTCTTAGTGTCTTTGCTTTACTTGTCAGGAAAACGACTGACCAAACCCACGGAAATACATTATAAAGGCGCGGTGTTTTTATTTGTTTATGCCATTACGTTTTCTTACGCCTATATATCGCTCGATGCTGCGATTGGAGCTTTAATTTTGTTCGGCGTGGTGCAAGTTTGTATTATAGCTATTGCCATTTTTAGTGGTAAACGTTTGAAGGCTTTAGAGTGGTTTGGTTGTATTTTGGCCATTTCAGGCTTGTTAGTATTGACCTTGCCGCATGTGTTGGCTACGGCGGGTGAAAGAGAAGTGGTATTTAGTTCGATCTCAATTTTGTTGATGATCGTTGCGGGTGTTGCTTGGGGCTTGTTTACTGTGAATGGTGCAGGGAGCAAAGATTCTTTATTAGACACCTCTAGTTGTTTTTTATTGTCAGTGCCTATGATGATTGTTGTTGCTCTTATTGCTATGTCTACCTCTGGGCTAACGATATCTCTTATTGGTTTTACTTGGGCGGTTTTATCTGGTGCAGTGGCATCAGGCTTGGGTTATGCGCTTTGGTATAAGCTATTGCCTAAGCTGTCTGCGTCTCAAGCAAGTTCAGCGCAATTATTGGTGCCAATAATTGCTGCAGTTGGCGGTTTTCTATTCTTAAACGAGCAATTAACGTTGAATTTTATTATTGCAACGATCTTGACCTTAGGTGGCGTGTTGATTGTTATTAAGGCGTCAACAAAGCCGTAGTTATAGAAATTTCCTAATTCTTTGTAAAAACTGAATTGCAGATTGACCAAAGGTTTATGCTGTATTTTCAATAGTGCGCTTTATATTGCGAAATAAGTACGCCAAAAAACATAAAGCCACAACCAATCAAATCTCTAGTGCTCAAGGTTTCACTTAAAATGAACCAACCGCCAAGCAATGCAAAAACAGATTCTAAGCTAAAGATGACCGCAGCATTTGCAGGAGCGACATGTTTTTGTGCAATGACTTGAAATGTATAGGCGATGCTAGTTGAAAGAACGCCAAGATATAGGATTTCAGGTAAGACGGATAAAAGGCTAGAAAGATTGATTTCTTCTAAAAAGAGCGCCGTGATGAGGCTGGCAAATCCGCAAATATAAAATTGTATGATGCACAGCTTCAAAGCATCTACTTTAGGTGAAAAATGAGCGATCACAAGTATATGCAAGGCCCAAAATACAGCGCCGGCAAGTTGCAGCAGATCTCCATAACTGATTTGAAATTGATCAGTAACGCTGAGTAAAAATAAACCGATAAGTGCCGCGAAGCCTCCTATCCATGTTTGGATTCTTGTGCGTTGGCCAATGAATAAGCCCAATATGGGAACGAAGATGATATATAAGCTGGTGATGAATCCTGCGTTAGCAACGTAGGTATGTTGGATGCCAATTTGTTGTAATGAAGCGCCTATAAAAAGTATGGCACCCATGCATAAGCCGCCAATCCACATTGTTTTATTGTTTGATGGTGTTTCAATAGATTTTGTTGGTATAGATTTTTTTCTGCTTTGAAAGAAAAATAAAACAGGTATAAGAACTGTCGCACCTAATAAAAACCTCGCGCCGTTGAATAAATAAGGCCCAACGTGGTTCATGCCAGAACTTTGAGCGACAAAAGCGAAACCCCAAATAATTGCGGTAATGAGTAAGGCGAATTCTGACAGATATCTTTTAGGCATAGATAACTTGATTAAATTCTTTTGAAGAATTTATGAATGTTTAAAATACTAAGGAGTTATTTGCAGAGTTTTATGTGGTATCACTATGCAAATAGAGAAAGAACTGATAACTTATCAGGATAAGAATAACAGTTTAATGACATCACTGTCCTGCAATTTTATTGATGTCGCACACATATTTTTCCCATCAAATGCCTGATAATTCCCCCGTACTAATCGCTGAAAATATTCATAAAAAATTTGCTGATGTAAAGGTGCTGAAAGGTGTATCTTTAACGGCAAAGCGAGGTGATGTAGTTTCCATCTTAGGTAGCTCAGGTTCTGGAAAGAGTACTTTTTTGCGTTGCATCAATTTTCTTGAACAAGCCGAACAGGGAGAAATAACGATTGGAGGCCAGCATATTTTATGTGGTGTTGATTCTTCGGGTAAGGCGATTAAGCAAGATCGAAAACAAATCGATGCGATACGATCTCAATTGGGTATGGTTTTTCAAGGTTTTAATTTATGGTCGCACATGACTGTATTGCAAAATGTCATGGAAGGGCCAGTTCAAGTATTGAAACGCCCTAAATCTGAAGTGCGAACTGAGGCATTGGAATATCTTGATAAAGTCGGTATGCAGCATAAAGCAGACAGTTATCCGAATGAATTGTCTGGAGGCCAACAGCAACGTGTTGCTATTGCAAGAGCCTTGGCAATGAAGCCTCAAGTGTTGTTGTTTGATGAACCTACATCCGCATTAGATCCGGAATTAGTTGGCGAAGTGTTGGCAGTGATTAAAGGTTTAGCAGAAGAAGGCCGAACAATGTTGGTCGTCACTCACGA
>CALKZN010000038.1 GCA_938002995.1 uncultured Arenicellaceae bacterium
CATAATCCGTCTTTTGATAACATTGATGTATTCCCAACCAATCAATCGATAGGTGAAACTACCATGGTTCCTAAATATGAAATATCACCAGATTTTATGCCCTCATTTGAGAATGTTGACGTAAAGACTGTTTATTCAGAATTTCTTGAATATTTCATCAAGATTCCCAAAATAGTTAAATTTATTGGAAAGCTGGAATCATTGTGGGTACAAACTTAAAACAAAAGTTTTGACTTTATTCACAGCGAAGGAAAGTTGGGTCGGAGGCCAAACTGATGTCATTTTCTGCCTATACCTGCCGTTCAATACGGATTGCAGGTTTAACTCTAAATTCCCGAATGCAGACATTCAGTTTTCCAGAATCTAATTTACTGTCCATATTGTGAAGGCCTGCAAAATCACCATATTGAATATAAGCATGGTGGGTATTTTTAACCCAAAGTAGATAATTTACCGACTAAAGTTTGTATGATGGTAGCGACTTGAAAGCTGTTCTCAAGGCATCACCCCAGCTTGATGCTATAGGCAAATATAATTCATCATCGCTTTCTATACGTCTTTGTATACCTGTTTCAAGCTTGTCATTTTCATAGATATGTAAATCCAGAGGCATTCCTACAGAGAGGTTGGCCTTCATTGTGGAATCAAAGGAAACAATGAGAAGTTTTACTGCATCTTCAAAACTCATATCAGGATCATAAGCTCTTACCAAAATTGGTTTGCCATATTTAGCTTCACCAATTTGAAAAAACGGCGTTTCTTCTGTTACTTCAATGAAGTTCCCCTCAGGGTAGATAAGAAATAATGTTGGTGGACCATCCTTAATTTGACCGCCAATTATAACCGTTGCCTTAAACTTAGAACTTAAGCTTTGTCCATCATTATCGGCAGTGTCACCAATTACTTCTTTCAAGGTTGAGCCAACAAGGCGTGCAACCTGAAACATCGATGGCTGCTCCAAAATTGTTGGGCTGCGATCTCCAACGGCTTTTAAACGTTCTTCAAGTAAGCTAACCAAAGATTGAGTAGTGGCAAGATTGCCTGCAGTCATCAGTGTAATAGAACGTTCACCGGGAACACACCAATTAAACATTTTTGGCGTTTTGGAAAAATTATCAACACCTGCGTTTGTGCGTGTGTCTGACATAAATACAATACCTTTATTGAGACGAAGCCCGACGCAATAGGTCATTTTGTGAAAATCCATATATAGATTATGATTCTAGATGATAATTTATATCTACTGCTGAATTTGCAAGGATACAATCATTGATTCTGTTGCTGAACCTAATCTAAGTCCTGAAATAGGTGAAGCGCCTTTTGAATCTAGTCCAGTTGCAATTCGAACATAGCGTTCATCAGGTGAAATGCCATTAGAGACATCAAATCCAACCCAGCCCAGTTTATCTATATAAGCTTCCGCCCAAGCGTGAGTTGCTTCTTGGTCTATTCGGTCATTTATCATTAAATAACCACTGACGTAGCGAGCAGGAATGCCAGCTTGTCGGGCTGCAGATATAAAAATTTGTGCGTGATCTTGGCATACCCCACTGCCCAAAGATAAGGCTTCCTCTGCTACTGTATCTACAAAGGTTTGCCCTTTTTTATAGGATGCAAGAGATAATATTTCACGTGAGAGTTCGTGCAGAGAAGATAGCTGATTATCAACGTCGATCGCCTTGGCTAAAGCTCTGATTTGCTTGCCAGGTTTGGTTCTGTCTGTAAATTGCTTGAAATGCCATAGTGGTATTCGACCATGAACTAAACCTAAAATACCCGTACTATCATGTGTCTCAATAGTACCCGATGCTTTTACTTCTATTGCGAAATTTCCACGATCAAGACTTACTGTTAGAGTTCGGTTGCCATGTTGATCGTCAAATGAAAGTTCTTCTTTACCACCCTCAATCTCAACCGACCAATCCAATACTGTTTGTTGCTTGTTGTTGGTTGGCGTAAGTCGTACTTGCTGGAGCGCGTAATCAACTGGGGCATCATAGGAATAGGTATTGCTGTGACTAATTTTAAGTTTCAAATTCTTACTCGTTATTTGTTAAAACGATAATCTTCTTCTATTTGCATTCCAAGTTCATTGTTCATACGAATGTAATCGCCAATGAATTGATGCAAGCCAATTTCAAAAATTTCATTTATATCAGGCGTCTTTAGTTGCTTTCGCAAATCATCACTAAGATTATTGGACTTTAATTTTTTGCCGTAATTTTCAGATAGAAAATTTAGATTGTCATTTACCTGAGATGTACAAAACGCCAATGATCTTGGTAGGCGTGCGTCTAGTATTAGAAACTCTGCAATAGTTGAGGCGTTAATATCGTTTTCGCTGAGCCAGTTAAAGGAACGATGTGCTGATACAGATCTTAAGATCATGTCCCATTGAACATTATCAAGAGACGAGCCTACGAAGCTGGCAGAGGGTAACAATGTATAATATTTTACATCAATAATTCGAGCAGTACTATCAGCACGTTCTATAAATGTGCCGAGTCTTGCAAAATCATAAATATCGTTTCGAAGCATGGTGCCATGTAATGCTCCTCTCACAAGGGCACTCTGTTGGCGAATAGTTCCTAAGACAAATGGTAAATCGGTTTCTTTTATAGGACGTTTCAATAAGGCTTTGAGTGTCATCCAGTTTTCATTGACAGCTTCCCAAACTTCAGTTGTTAAAGCTGTTCTGACCATGCGCGCATTTGTGCGGGCATTTTCTACAACGGAAAGAACGCTTGAAGGATTATCTTTATCCCTCAATAAGAAATCAACAACGTGAGAGCCTTCAAAGCTGTCGTATTTAGTGCTGTAATTCTTTCGAACAGCAGCGGTTGTAATGATAGATTTCCATTCAGTTTGGCTATCTTGTGAGCGTGTAAGGGCGATACGTGAACCAGCTTCGACAAGGCGTGCAATGTTTTCA
Source organism: uncultured Arenicellaceae bacterium (assembly GCA_938002995.1). Taxonomy (GTDB): domain Bacteria; phylum Pseudomonadota; class Gammaproteobacteria; order Arenicellales; family Arenicellaceae; genus CALKZN01. The sequence continues at coordinate 2,933 of CALKZN010000038.1, forward strand.
CTGCGCTCTAAAAAGCGGAACATCCAATATAAGCCACCTGCAGTTTTTCCTAGCATGCGGCTTATTCCTCCAAAACCCAAGTATCTTTTGTGCCACCACCTTGGCTAGAGTTCACGACTAAAGAACCTTGCTTAAGTGCAACTCTCGTTAAACCGCCTGGTGTAATATCAATCTTATTGGGAGAGACTAACACATAAGGGCGTAAGTCTACGTGGCGTTCAGATAAGCCGCTCTTTGTAAAAATAGGTACCGTGGATAGTGAAAGTGTCGGCTGCGCAATGTAATTTGATGGTTTTGCTTTTAATTTCTTAGCAAAGTTAGCAAGTTCTTTTTTACTTGCCGCAGGCCCAACCAACATTCCGTAACCACCAGAGCCATGAACTTCCTTTACAACAAGATCAGCTAGATTATCCAATACATATTGCAAAGAGCTTGGTTCCGAACAACGCCATGTTTCAACATTTTTCAGTATTGCTTTTTCACCTGTATAAAACTCGACTATATCGGGCATATACGAATAAATAGCTTTATCATCTGCAATCCCAGTTCCAGGTGCATTTGCTAGTGTAATATTCCCTGCACGGTAGACATCCATAATTCCCGGAACTCCAAGCATTGAACTTGGATTAAAGTTTAGTGGATCGAGATAATCATCATCAACACGTCTATAAAGAACGTCGATATTTTTATAGCCTTGCGTTGTGCGCATGGCGACATGACCATTAACAATGCGAAGGTCTTGGCTCTCTACCAACTCTACACCCATCTGATCGGCAAGAAATGAATGTTCAAAATAAGCAGAGTTATGAATACCAGGTGTCAGCACTGCGACAGTAGGTTTTCCCTCACAAGACTTTGGTGCACATGCTGCCAATGAGCGACGAAGGTTCTTAGGATAACCGCTAACAGGTTGAACTTTAATCTTGCTGAAAAGCTCTGGAAACATCTGTAGCATGGTTTCGCGATTTTCCAGCATATATGAAACACCGGAAGGTGTGCGTGCATTGTCTTCGAGAACAAAGAAATTGTCTTTGCCTGTGCGAACAATGTCTGTGCCAACGATATGAGTATAAACATTTCCAGGAGGGGACATACCCATCATCTGAGGTAAGAAGGCTTCATTGTTTGCAATTAATTCAATCGGCACACGACCCGCGCGAAGAATTTCTTGACGATTATATATGTCATGCAAAAATGCATTAATCGCACGGACGCGCTGCTCAATACCTTTTGATAATTTCATCCATTCTAAATTTGAAACGATGCGGGGTACAAGATCAAACGGGATCAGTCGTTCTTGCTGATCTTTATCGCCATACACATTGAATGTAATCCCAGTGCGTCTGAAAAATGCTTCTGCTTCTTTTGATTTTTTAGCAAGCCGTTTTGTGTCAGCTTTATCAAACCACTCATGATATTCTTGATAAGGAGCACGCACTAAGCCGTCGTTTATCATCTCATCAAAATACTTTTTACCTTCGCTCATAGGTGTAGTGTAAGTATCTTGGGAAAATTAGCAAGCCAGATGGCGATATGACTCCGCTTTCTCGATTATATTCACACTCACAGATTGATTTATCATTGTTAGAAATCCATAGGAAGTAAGAAAAGAAATATCAGCTGCATCTCGACCTACTCCGATTATAGCGACTTCATCCGCAGTGGTCATGCCTGTCGGATCTACCAGATACCAAGCACCCTCTAAATACACTTCGACAAGGGCATGAAAATCTTGTGGTGATACGCTAGGGGCATAGCCACTTACGATTCTTGCCGGGATCATTGAAACACGAAGCATGGAAATCAAGACATGCGCATAGTCGCGACAAACACCTTGCTTGGCGTTTAAGGTGTCGTGTGCTGTTGTAGAAGCATCACTCACGCCTGCAACATATGTAAATTCGTTTTTAATCCACTCACAAAGAGCCAAAACCAGTTTGCCACCTTTCAAGTCACTGAATTGTTTTGGAACAGAGCCTTCAAACTTCTCAAGATGGCAATACCTTGAAGGCATAATGTACTTAATAACTTCACCCTGAATATCATGAATGGGACTTTGCGAAACGTTCTCCAATGCTATGGCATTGCGAGTGATCTCAATGTTTGCTTTATATTTGCAGCTGAACTCATCTTCAACACGCAACCATACACGTTTGCCAATGCTATCATCTGCATTGCTGCGCAAGACAACTTGGCTGGGGGTGACATTAAGTTTGTTATTTATAATATTTTGATGACCATATTTTGCCACTTCAATTTGTAATAAAAAATTACACGGAGTGGCGCATCGATATTTAAGATCAACTTCAATGGATAATAACAATCTTGCGTGCCTTATATTACATAAATTCTAATCCCTGCATTGCATTCTGATTAGTTAAAGACAAGAAATATAAAACTTTGATAATCAGATTATGAAGCATATAATACTATCCAATTCGTTATATAATGTGTCTGAATTTCTGCTTTTGACACACAGCTACCATAGGTAGTTTTAAACTCAATGTTCAACTTGAGATCAGTGATGACTTACAATCACTAATTCAATTTTAAAACGAACTATCCGTACAATTGAGATGCATAAATATCTGCAACTTCTAAGCAACTGAGACAATATCAATCATCACTATATTTATAACGAAGGGGTCTCGAAAAACTCCAAGAGAGACGCTTGGCTAAATGTTGAATATTTCTACAGGATACCAGTATCACGAGTGAAAGTTGATTAAATCAAGTCTTCTAAATATATGAAATATAAAAGTAACTTAATTCTTAGCCAAGCGGTGTTGGTTCGCTGGAATTCTTTGGTGGAGCTTTTTTTCTTGTGCGAACCAGTCTCTGCTCATTCAAATCTAATCGACTTTCTTGAAAGCAATAATTATTGACTATTTGAAGCACGTAAGTAAAATATATCTATAATTCAATAGTTTAGGGTTTGGTGAATTTGAAGCTACTGTCATCTGAACTAAAAATAATATAATAAAACTGCTGAGTTTAAGCTGACAAAAACCGGAACTATGCTGCGATATTGTGGAACTTGGTTGCAGTTATGTGGAATCGAATTGCAGTTACGTGGTTTTGGATTGTCGTTATGTGGGATTGTGGTGCAGATAACCGAAAAGGGCGCGCGATTATAAAAATGCTATAGCAATTTAATACCAATCTATTGTCATTTGGAATTGTGACTGGTTTTTTTATACTGAAAATGGGTGATGGCATTGCTTTGATTTTTTTATCATTGCTCAAAAACATATTTAATTTCATTTAGCAGAATTGCACTAGTTGTTGCTCATCACTGTGCGTCATCATATAAATATGGACAAATGATAGTTTAATTTAAGGTAGAGTTTCAGCTCATCTTTCTGTTTATATTAAGCGGCGTGATTGCGGTATTGCAAGCGCCGTTGTTTGATTGTTTTTTGTTTTATCCTTTCTCTTTCCATTAAGATTGTTTGCCCACGTCCA
>CALKZN010000039.1 GCA_938002995.1 uncultured Arenicellaceae bacterium
TGATCTTACGAATATCGGACGACTGAAAGGAGCAAATTTGATTAGCTTATTATTGTCATTTTTATTGTCTAGTATATAGGGAATCATTTAACCTCTTCCATAAAACCTTGCATGAAGCTTGCCTAATAACCTTGGACATCAATTTAGATTTCACTAATCCCAAGTCAAGAATATAGGAGTCGAATATATCCATATTTTTGCTAAAAAAATACAATTACCTGACATTATAAATACCTTAAAAAAATGATTTTTTTCCGCAAATGACCTGACAAATAATTTTCATAGAAAATTATTTAAAATCAAAAGCTTACAATTGTCATGTAGTTATGTCACTTATGTGTAGAACCGATATGAACATCGTTATCAAAATCATCAACGGCAACTGACCATTACATTGATGGGGAATTAAAAGATCACTTAAATAAAATTACTATCTCTAGTTGTTAGATTATCAACCTCTGATCGTATCAATGTTGTCTAAAAACCATTGGTAGGTTATTTTTAAACCATGCACCAAAGGAATCGATGACTCCCAACCTAAAGATTTAAGCCGCTCAACATTCATTAACTTACGCGGAGTTCCATCTGGCTTCGTCACATCAAAAACAAGTTCCCCTTGAAAACCAACCACTGAAGCCATTGTTTCAGCCAGTTCACGGATAGTGCAATCTATACCTGTTCCAACATTTATATGCGACAACATTGGTTCAACATTTTTTTCGTATTCTGACTTTGAGAGATTCATTACATGAACGCTGGCAGCTGCCATATCGTCAACATGCAAAAACTCACGCATGGGCTTGCCACTACCCCACACAATCACCTCAGAATCGTTATTTTGGACCGCTAGATGAAAGCGCTGCATCATGGCTGGAATCACATGGCTATTTTTAGGGTGAAAATTATCTCCCTCACCATACAAGTTCGTTGGCATGACGCTGCGATAATCAGTGCCATATTGACGATTATATGATTCACATAATTTAATGCCCGCAATCTTAGCAATAGCGTAAGGCTCATTAGTGGCTTCCAAAGTTCCTGTGAGCAATGCCTGTTCTGACATAGGCTGATCAGCTAACTTAGGATAAATACAAGACGACCCTAAAAACAATAGTTCTTTGACGCCTGATTGATGAGCAGCATTAATAATATTGGCTTGGATCATCAAATTTTCATAAATAAAGTCTGCTGGATATTCATTATTTGCGTGAATACCGCCCACTTTTGCTGCTGCTAAATAGACTTGATCAATTTTATTTTTCGAAAAAAATTCACTCACTTGCAACTGATTACTAAGATCACATTCTGATCTTGAGCTCGTTAGAATCGAAACATTTTCATGCTTTTTTAATTGTCGACAAATTGCCGAACCCACCATGCCATTATGACCTGCAACAAAAATATTTTTCATGGAAAACGACAGTATTTTTTAAAATTCATTCAAAAGCAACAGACATTGCATAGCCATGTTCTTTTAACAATGCATTCTTCTTCGCTTCAACTAAATCATTATTGACCATTTCAGCACACATCTCTTCAACTGTAACTTCAGGCGTCCAACCAAGCTTTTTCGCCGCTTTGCTTGGGTCGCCTAGCAAGGTCTCAACTTCTGCTGGCCTAAAATAACGCGGGTCGACTTTTACAATCACATTACCCACTTCAATACCGGGTAAATCATCTCCCTCACAAGCTATGACAGTTGCAATTTCATTCACGCCTTCACCTGAAAATTCTAGGGTAATGCCTAATTCAGCAGCCGACATACGCACAAACTCTCGAACAGAAATTTGTTTACCCGTCGCAATCACAAAATCATCAGGTTCGTCTTGTTGCAACATCATCCACTGCATTCGAACGTAATCTTTGGCATGTCCCCAGTCTCTTAAAGCATCCATATTACCAAGATATAAACACTCTTCTAAACCTTGAGAAATATTAGCTAAGGCACGAGTAATTTTACGTGTTACGAACGTTTCACCGCGGCGTTTCGATTCATGGTTAAACAAGATGCCATTGCAAGCATACATGCCATATGACTCACGATAATTAACGGTAATCCAATACGCATAAAGTTTTGCAGCTGCATACGGTGACCTTGGATAGAAAGGCGTTGTCTCTTTTTGAGGAGTTTCTTGAACAAGGCCATAAAGCTCAGAAGTTCCAGCCTGATAAAAGCGTGTTGTTTTCTCTAAACCTAAAAAACGGATTGCTTCTAACAAACGTAATGTTCCTAATGCATCTACATCGGCAGTAAATTCTGGAGATTCAAACGACACTGCAACATGGCTTTGCGCCGCTAAGTTATAAACCTCATCTGGACGAATTTCACTTAATATCCGAGTCAGATTCGATGAGTCCGTCATATCACCATAATGCAAAAATAAACTGGGCTTCTCAGCATGAGGGTCTTGATAAAGATGATCGATTCGATCAGTATTCAATGAAGAGGAACGACGTTTAATGCCATGCACTTCATAACCTTTTTCCAATAATAACTCTGCCAAATAGGACCCATCTTGTCCTGTTATTCCTGTGATAAGTGCTTTTTTCTTGTTCATTATTTACCTATATTATAAACCTTGGAGCAAACCTTTAAATTGATTTAACAAGCCCCGCTTTTTGCATAATTTTAGCACCAAGTTCTTCAACTGACATTTGCGTCGAGTTGAGCATCGGAATTTTTTCTTTCCGAAAAATTGCTTCTGCTGCAGCAATTTCATACTGACATTGTTTGGCACTAGCATAACTGTCGCGATTGTACCGTTCTTGGCGAATTTGCTGCAACCTGAAAGGATCAATCGTTAAGGCTATAATTTTGTCTTTATGTGAACTTAGCACTTCAGGCAGCTTTGCCGATGCTAATTCATCAGAGGTCAGTGGATAATTAGCGGCAAAAATACCATATTGCAAGGATAAATATAAACATGTCGGCGTTTTTCCCGAACGTGAAACACCAACGACAATCACATCTGAGCGACTATATCGATCCACTTCTACACCATCATCTGTCTCCAGAGAATAATTCATCGCACTAATTCGTGTTGCGTAATTACTGGCATTTTGCATGCCGTGGGACAAACCTACTTTATGCGAGGACTCCACACCCAATACTTTCTCTAGAGGTGAAACAAAGGTATCAAACAAATCAAAAAACACACAATTGCTTTGCGAAATAATTTCTCGAATATCGTCGTCGACTAATGTTGCAAACACAATCGGCCTACGCTCGATTGAATCGGCGCAATGATTAATTTGTTGTTGTAAACGTTCCGCCTTTTCCTTGCTATCAATAAATGTAATAGTTTCAACCTCAAAATCCACATCGGGAAATTGACTCAACAAACTATTACCCAAAGCTTGGGCAGTTACTCCTGTCCGGTCAGAAATAATGAAGGCATTTCTCTTTATCATTGTTATTACTTATCAGAATTGTTTTATAATGCAGAGCTTACAACGATTTCTAGTTTTTCACCCTTTTATTTCATTTAACTTTTATTTTACTATTTTATTGATTTACTTAAATAACATTAAGCATAGGATTAGTTTTATAAAACAAGCGCCTAAGGCGCTAAAAATTCGAAAATATTATGAATGAACACGTTCTTTGGTTTAATCAACTAGGTATGCATGATGTCGACAAAGTCGGCGGTAAAAACGCATCTCTTGGCGAAATGATTCAAAACTTATCATCATCGGACATCGCAGTCCCTAGTGGTTTTGCAACTACTGCAAGCGCATTTTGGGAGTTTTTAGACCAAAGTGGCCTCAAAGATAAAATTAATAATGCTTTGGATGAACTGAATATTGAAGATATAAAAGCCTTAACTACATTAGGCGCTCAAATACGTCAATGGGTTATTGAAACACCTTTGACAGCAGGTTTTGAAGCAAGCATTCGTGAAGCTTACAAAACCATGATGACTGAATCTGGTGGTGATATTACTGTTGCTGTTCGCTCTTCTGCCACTGCCGAAGATTTACCTGAGGCATCTTTTGCGGGCCAACAAGAAACATTCTTAAACGTACAAGGCATCGATGATGTATTACACCGCATCAAAGAAGTATTCGCCTCTTTGTACAATGACCGCGCAATTTCTTACCGCGTACATCAAGGTTTTGAACATGCTGACGTTGCGCTCTCCGCTGGCATTCAACGCATGGTTCGTTCAGACATCGGAGCAAGCGGTGTCATGTTTAGTATTGACACTGAATCTGGCTTTGAGGATGTGGTATTTGTTACTTCTTCATGGGGCTTAGGAGAATGTGTTGTACAAGGTTCGGTTAATCCCGACGAATTTTATATTCATAAGCCTACATTAGCTAAAAGCAAACCGGCTATTCTTGGTCGAAATCGTGGCAGTAAACTTATCAAAATGGTTTATGGCTCTGGCGATGAACTAGTTGAAACCATCGATGTCGACACAGCTGATCAAATGAAATTTTCATTAAGTGATGAAGATGTCACCGAATTAGCACGTATGGCTGTGAATATTGAAAAACACTATGGCCGCCCGATGGATATTGAATGGGGCAAAGACGGAATTGATAACAAGCTTTATATTTTACAAGCACGTCCTGAAACAGTCGAATCCCGAGCAGACAAAAATATCTTACGTCGTTTTGAAATTGACTCAAGTAATGCAAAAATCATTGCTACTGGTCGAAGTATTGGCGGCCGAATCGGTGCAGGTAAAGTTCGTATCGTGCCAGGGATTGATCATTTAGATAAAGTGCAAGAAGGTGACGTACTAGTCACAGATATGACAGACCCTGACTGGGAACCTGTTATGAAAAAAGCCTCTGCTATCATTACTAATCGTGGCGGACGAACATGCCATGCTGCAATCATTGCACGTGAATTAGGCGTTCCTGCAGTTGTCGGCTGCGGTGATGCAACTCATAAGCTAACTGAAGGTGAAGATGTCACAGTGAGCTGCGCAGAAGGCGATACCGGAAAAATCTATCAAGGCCAACTCGATTTCAACATTAAAGAAGTTGAACTTGGCAATATGCCGGATGTGCCATTCAAAATCATGATGAATGTTGGCAATCCAGAACGGGCCTTTGATTTTCAACGTCTACCTCATAAAGGTATTGGCTTAGCTCGCTTAGAATTCATCATCAATAACACTATTGGAATTCACCCTAAAGCATTGCTTGCGTATGGAATGATGGATGAATCTCTACAAAAAACTATCGATGAAAGAAGCGCTGGTTATGCCGACCCAGTTGATTTCTATGTTAAAAAATTAATTGAAGGCATATCAACTTTAGCGGCAGCTTATGCACCTGAGCCCGTTATCATTCGTTTATCAGATTTCAAATCAAATGAATATGCCAACATGATCGGTGGTGAATTATTTGAACCTGAAGAAGAAAACCCAATGATTGGGTTTCGCGGTGCTTCACGTTATATCTCTTCCTCATTTCGTGAATGCTTCAAATTAGAATGCAAAGCATTAAAATACGTGCGAGATGAAATGGGCTTAACTAATGTCCAAGTGATGGTTCCATTTGTACGAACATTGGACGAAGCTGACCAGATTATCGAATTATTAGAAGAAAATGATTTAGTAAGCGGTAAAAACGATCTCAAAATCATCATGATGTGTGAAATTCCGTCAAATGCATTACTTGCTGATGAATTTTTAGAACGCTTTGATGGCTTTTCAATTGGCTCCAATGATTTGACTCAACTTACTCTAGGCTTAGATCGGGATTCAGGCTTAATTGCCCACCTTTTTGACGAACGTGATCCAGCAGTCAAAAAGCTATTATCAATGGCCATTCAAGCCGCCAAAAAAGCAGGTAAGTATGTCGGCATTTGCGGCCAAGGGCCTTCAGATCATCCTGATTTAGCTAAATGGTTAATGGAACAAGACATAGACAGTGTGTCCTTAAATCCAGATACTGTTGTTGAGACTTGGTTATTCTTAGCAGGAAAAGAACTCGACTAAGATAGTCATCAGTAAATCGCGCTAAGCAAAAAAGCCTGTTATTGATTCAATAACAGGCTTTTTAATTTTCTAGATTTAAGAGGCTTCTTATTATTTAATAAGTCTTGGCTACTCGTTCGAATAAACCATTCGCTCGACCACCAAGTTCATTACTAATTTGTGTAAGCTCTGGTAGGTTTGCCTCTTGCCGCATTGCATTACTCAAGTCACAATCAATTGCATCGCAAACTATAGTTGCTAACTGCTTAGATAATCTTGCCTGAGATTCATGGTCACGTAATTTTGTCGACAGTGATTTGGCTCCCCTGATTTTCAAATGCATTACTTGATCTAAATTTTGATAAATTTCGTCTAAATTATCAAACGATTGCAAGATACTCGCCGCTGTTTTAGCGCCAACTCCAGGCACACCTGGAATGTTATCAACAGCATCGCCGCATAGACCTAGATAGTCGGCGATTTGTTCTGGGAAAACACCAAATTTTTCTTTGATATCTGCTGGCTTATAACGTTTGCGACGAGCAAAATCCCATAATTCATCTTTGCCAGTCAGCAATTGAGCTAAATCTTTATCAGCAGACACAATTGTCACTGGCATATTATTTTGCTGCCCTTTGGTCGCATATGTTCCAATCAAGTCATCAGCTTCATAACGATCGGATGAAATGCAATTTAAACCAAGCGCTTCTGCCATTCTCCGGCAAATTTGAAATTGTGACTTCAATTCTTCAGGAGGTAATTCTCGGTTCATTTTATATGGAGGGTAGATCTCATTTCGAAACGAACGAGTCAAGCTTTCATCAAAAGCAACCACAATTTGCTTAGCATTTGTTTGTTCTAGTAATTCGGTCAAAAATCGTGCAAAACCATAAGCAGCATTAACGGATTGCCCTTGATTCCCAGTCACCTCACTGGGAATCGAAAACCATGCACGAAATATGTAAATACTCGCATCTACTAGATATAACACCTTGTTATTCTACTTAGCTTTTATACTTTCTAAAAATAGCCAAGTCTTGGTCATATTTCTCATCTGATTGAAGTTTTCCCTTCTCTAATTCAGCAATCCTTTTTCGCGATTTATCAGCTTTCGGTTGTAAAGCTTTAATTTCATCAGAAAATTGTCTTTTTAAAGAACTATTTTTAGTTTTATTTTTTTTATTATTCAATAATTTTTCACGATTAGTTAAGGCTGCTATATAATTTTTATGTTGATTAATTTTCCTATCATAGGATGTCATTTTTTCTTGGCGAGCGCGTTCTATATCTTCTTCGGATTGATATACCGTTAAAATTCGTGCTTTTTCTATCTGCTCAAATTTTGCTTTTTCTATTGCTAATCTTTCTTGTTCCTTCTTTTTTTCTTCTTCATCGAGCTGCTCTTGAGTCTTAACTTCATCAATTTGATTCAACTTTACGCCACGTTCGTTTAGCGTGGTGATTTTACTAGAGTCCGCACATCGATAAAGATTACTCGAGCCATAATGCCAGACACCTTTCTCATCTTTACATTTAGTGATTTTTATCTTCTTGTTATTGCTGTCATTTTTTGCACTTAACTCGACAGCAAAGAAAAAACAAACTACAGCACTTATACATATTAATTTCAATTTCATTATTTTCTCGCTCGCTTATTTGTCATAAGCAGTAAATACGTACCTATGATTATCATAGGTATTGTATAAAGATGTCCAATAGTTAGCCAGTCTCCATACAAATAACCTATATGAGCATCTGGTAAACGGACAAACTCTATCAAAAAGCGTGAAAAACCATAGCCCAATAAAAATAGAGCAGTGATAGTCCATGCTTTCCTTGGTGTTTTAGATATTATAAATAATATCAAAAATAGTAACAAACCTTCTAGAATTGCCTCATAAACCATTGAAGGATGTCTGGCTAATTTATCAGGACTATTAGTAAAAACCATTCCCCAAGGTAAATCAGTAGGCCTTCCCCAAAGTTCTTGATTAATAAAATTCCCGACACGACCAAAAAATAAACCTATAGGCGCAATAACAGCAACAAAATCAGCAATAGCAGGCAGTGCAACATTTTTTTTACGCGAAAATAAAATAACTGCAATTATCACACCAATGAACCCACCATGAAATGACATACCACCATCTTGAATACCAGTAATAATTTTAAGTGGGCTGGCTAAATACTCCTGAGGTTTATATAAAAGACAATAGCCTAGTCTACCTCCGGCAATAACACCAAGAGCTCCATAAAAAAACAAATCTGAAATATCATCACCACTACAGTTGATGCGATCTTTACGAAGATTCGCAACAAAATAAGCACCTGCAAAACCAAAAATATACATTAAACCGTACCAATGAATACTCACAGGACCAAGATTTACTATCACAGGATCAAAATTTGGATGTATCAACATATTTTTATTGAAAAAAGGTTATCTTAACTGACGTTCTTACTGACATAAGGTAAATTCAAGATATTAATAATTCAAACCAATTTACTTATGACTAAATCAGCAACTTATCTCACATTCAATTCTATTATAAAAACGCTTTGTGTATTTTTAATGTTAGCCATTAACCATCAAGTATTTGGTGATGCAACTTTAATGTATAAAGCATCAAACGGCGATTACCGCTTCCAGTTAAAAAACAAACTACTGTTTATCAAAAATATTGATCGCGACACTGATCTTGTCTATGACCAAACAGCAAATCATGCGATTGTTATTCAACATCAGAAAAAAAGCTATTTAATCCTCAATGAAGCAGAGTTACAACGCCTCAATCAACAAATAAGCGGTTTACAATCTACTATCACTTCAAACTTATCTGCCGATCAACGTGCCCAGTTAAACGATTTTTTAGGTGGAGCCTTAGGCTCAGATAAGCCCAAAACAACGACAAACTATGCCATTAAAGGCCTTGGTGGAGCACAAGTAGGGAATTTTTCCTGCCAACAACATCAAGTATTAGAAAACGGCAACCCCTCAGGCACAGTTTGTACAGCTTCCGCACAACAAATTAAAATAAGCCCAACAGACTTCAATACTCTCATGGCTTTTCAACGTTTTGCAATCAAAGCTAACAATACATTAAAAGAGTCAATTGGAACGACAGCACAAGTTCAGCTCCCAGACCTTAGCAAAACTCCTATCAATGAATTCTTAATTTTCTCTAAAATTGAAAACCAAAGTGACGCAGATTTTTATCTGCAAAATACTGACCAAAACCCTGTTACTACAAATTTTAATATCCCGAATAACTATAAACGTGAGAGTGTTTCAGCAGCAACTTTAATTCGTTAAAAGCAAGCAAGTACTCATTTGCATGAGTACTTGCTTGCTGATTTTTATATAAAATTATAATTGAATTTCTGAACCAAAGCTTTTTTCATAACGTTCAGAAAATTCTGACAGGCTGAAATGGTGATTTTGTGTACCACCATGTTCGATTTTGATTGCGCCACAAAGAGAAGCAATCCGACCTGTTTCTTCCCAAGATTTTTGATTAATCAAGCCATACAACAAACCGCCTCGGAAGGCATCACCACAACCAGTAGGGTCAACCACATCTGAAATAGGTGCTGGCGGAATAGCCATTATCACTCCATCAACATAAATATGCGCACCTTCTCCACCTCTGGTCACAATTAATGCGGTTAATTGCTCCGCAATTTGCTCTTCAGACATGGCTGTTTTTTCTTGCAACATCTTGCTTTCATAATCATTCACAATGACATACTTAGCTTGCTGAATAAAAATTTTCAGTTCATCGCCAGAAAACATCGGTAAACCTTGGCCAGGATCAAAAATAAATGGCCTATTATTGGCAACAAAATTTTCCGCATGCTCATGCATGGCTTGCTTACCATCTGGTGCAACAATTCCAATGACAGCATCCTCAAGCGCTGATTTAAAATCAGCTTGATGAGCAAAATTCATCGCTCCAGGGTGAAATGCTGTAATCTGATTGTTATCTTGATCTGTTGTAATAAATGCTTGTGCGGTAAATTCACCAGGAATGTGTTTAATAAAACGGCTATCCAACTGATGTTTTTCCAGTTGATGACGGTATGGATCAAAATCATCACCTACTGCAGCCAAAATTGTAGGCTCTCCGCCTAACAATTTTAAATTATAAGCAATATTACCTGCACAGCCACCAAACTCACGGCGCATGGTCGGCGTGAAAAAGCATACATTCAAGATATGCACTTGATCGGGCAAAATATGATTTTTAAATTGATCTTCAAACACCATAATAGTGTCATATGCCATTGAACCACAAACTAGTGCTTTCATTCATTTTCCTCTGTTCTATCATAAAAAAAGGCAGCCAATGACTGCCTTAGAAAAGTATGTTTTGTCCAGTTATGCGTCGATACTTGCTTTGTATGCATCTGCATCCATTAAACCGGCAAAATCTTCATCAGGTGACACTTTGATTCGAAATATCCAGCCATCTTCAAATGGCGATTCATTCAGTAACTCAGGAGAATCATCAAGCTCTTCATTCACTGCGACTATTTCACCAGCAACCGGTGCGTAAATATCAGATGCCGCTTTGACTGATTCAACTGCACAGCATTCATCTTTTGCCGACACTTGAGTACCCACTTCAGGTAATTCCACAAAAACAACATCGCCTAAAGACTCTTGCGCATAGTCAGAAATACCGACTTCAATCACATTATCTTCTAACACTTTCACCCATTCATGAGATTGGGCATACCTAACATCAGAGTTAAAATCAGACATATTTTTTTCCTAAAATTTTTCAAAATACAGTGAGTTATTTATTTTTCAAACTATCCGCACTATACCGTTGACTCAGAAAAATGTCACTAGTCCTGCTTCCAAATCCATTAAAAAAGCAGCTACTTGAAGAATCAATTACGACTGAAATAAATAGTTATCAATCTCTAATAAAAACTACACATTGCTTTTAGGTTTTCATTCACAGAATGATCAATATCACCCATTCACGAGAAATAAATAAATGTGAATGATTTGCAAACATTAATGATAACAATTATCATTAAGATTCTTATTAACATCCCTTTTAATGCGAAATTTATTATTGAAGCTGATATCACGATTGGCTTCAGAAGAGAACTAACGATGAAAATTCAAAAATTATTGTCTGCTTCAATCATAATAGGCTCAAGCCTTATTTACATGAACGCTTTTGCAGCAAGCAATCAAGCTTACAGCGACTTCCCGGTTACACTGAAAGATTATGCTGGCAAGAAAAAAACCTCTGTCAGTTATAGCGGTCAAGCTACACGTCAAGTACTTCATAATTCCCTTAAAAGCTTAGCTGGCAAAGGAACTGGCGAAGAAAACGCAGAATTAAAAGCAGAATTACTCGCCTATTTTGAAGGTAAAGAGGAAGGCCGAGCGATTTTAGATCCAACCACAAAAGGCGCTTTTGTCATCAAACAATCTCAAGTTGATGACATTTCTAAAAAGAAAAACCTTGCTGGCAAAACTTATAAAGGCATCATCTCAGGATGGCCTGGCAACTTAACCGGCCCTGAAGTATTGAAGTTTATGATTGATAAAGCCTCGTCTGCAAATAAAGGCTACGATCCACTTGTAGGTTATGACTATAAACAATTGATTTCTAAATTCGCTATGGGTGCGGTATTTTATAATCAAGCTGTCGACAACTATTTAGACGAAAAGCTTACAGCGGAAAATAAACCTAACGACAAGCCTTATAAAGAAGGCGCCTACTACACTGGCAAGGAACATTCCTGGGACGAAGGCTTTGGTTATTTTGGCGCACCTGCACATACTCTTTCACTAACTCCTAAAGAAGTCATTGCTATCACTAAAAGAAAGGCTGATGCCTTTGCTAAAGCAGATGCCAATAAAGATGGCGTTGTAGACTTAAAAACTGAAATGGCTTATGCACATGCTTACTATGCAGCGGTTGCTGATGCCAGTGGCAAAACAAACTATCTACACACCATTACCAAGGCCTTCATTGATGGTCGTCAACTAATTAGCGATGCCAAAGGTGAAAAACTCACGGACAAACAACGTCAACAGTTAATGGCACATGCAGACACAATTGAAACTAATTGGGAAAAAGTAATTGCTGAAGCAGTATTCAAATATGCAGGCTCAACTTACAAAGACATTCAAAAACTAAAAGCAACTATCGACAACAATGGTGATGCTAAAGAGATTTTCCGCAACTATGCGAAACACTGGGGCGAACTAAAAGGTTTTTCACTCGCATTACAAACTGGGAAAAATAACCTTGGCGAAACTGCAGTGAAACTGAATCGATTAATTGGTTTCAGTCCTGTCTTACTCGGCAACACACAAGTATCCGGTATTGATAGCAATGGTGCATATACACAAAAATCTTCTGAAACATTAGAAGGCTATATGTTGCACATGCTAAAAGTACAAAAATTGATGGTCGACACATTCAACGTAAAAGCTCGTAGCAATGATGGTCTAGCAAAAATTGGTGACTTGTCCAAGAAACTAGGGTCAGGGAAGAGTGCTGAAAACGATTAACTTTTCTACTCACCTTATAGCCGCATTAGGCAGAGACTTAAATGTCTCTGCCTTTTTGCCTACCAACAAGCTATGTTTTTTAAATTTTCCTGAAAAATAAACAAACAATAAATGTTCGATATTTCTTTAACAAATATATTCACAGAAATTAGCGATGGGTTCTTAAATCCTCAGAAACGCGTTTTTGTTGGTTATTTATTATCTGCATTTCTTATTGCAATATTGTGGTCAGTTTTCATGAGAAAAAACTCTCTTTCAATAAGTTTAAAAGAGATTCTTTCACCTAAAATTTGGTGGTCTACATCATCAAAATCAGATTATAAAATCTTTGCTATCAACAAATTAATAATGCTGCTTTTATCACCAGCTTTAATTGGTCGACTAGTTATCGCAAGCGGTTTATTTTACGCCTTATATGACATATTCCCATCAAGACCAATAATCTTAGCTGATTCGCCACAATGGTTGATCGGCGCAATATTCACGCTCTGTTATTTTTTATTCGATGATTTCGCCCGTTTTTATGTTCATCGATTAATGCATATCTGGCCTATTCTATGGGCATTTCATAAAACTCATCATAGCGCTGAGACTTTGACCCCCTTGACAGTCTTTAGAACTCATCCAGTTGAAATGGTCTTATTTTCGCTTCGCAGCACCTTTGTTCAAGGCATGTCTATTGCGTTCTTTGTATTCTTTATGGGAGAAAGAGCAGACTTGATAACCGTTTTTAGTGCCAATATTTTTGTTTTTATCTTCAATATTTTGGGCTCTAACCTACGTCATAGCCATACTCCCATTGCCTACCCTAAATCACTAGAGAAAGTCTTCATCTCACCAGCACAACATCAAATTCATCATTCAACAGATATACGACACAGAGATAAAAATTTTGGCGTTGTTTTATCTTTATGGGATAAGTGGTTCAACAGCTTTCATCATTCAGAAACCAAGCAATCATTGAAATTTGGCATTACACCAAAAGTTGACAAACAAAATGATTGCATAGACAAATCACACACCTTAAACACTCTGTATCTTAGACCTTTTTATGATGTAACCATGATTGCCAAAGCAACATTATCTAAAAGGCCTAGATACTTTATCAAGCGCAATCAAAACCACAAACATACAATCAACACCTAATATTCAATTTGGAATATCACTATGTTCAGCAAAAAAACTACTCATTCACGATCATTTTCAACATACATCGCTTTTGCCTTGATGAACTTACTGCTAATGATTTCATCATTGGCTACAGCCGCAGATCAAGTGAATGTTTATTCAGCTCGCAAAGAAGCCCTAATCAAACCTATACTCGACACCTTTAGTCAAAACACTGGCATTCAAGTAAAATTAATTACAGGCAAAGCCGACGCTCTCTTAACTCGCTTACGCCTTGAAGGCAGTGCAAGCCCAGCTGATGTATTCATTACTGTAGATGCTGGACGTTTACATCGCGCCAAAGCTGCAGGCGTTTTACAAAAAACTAACAACGAAAATTTAAATAAACTTATTCCGGCAAATCTACGTGATGTTGATGGGTATTGGTTTGGTCTCTCTCAGCGAGCAAGACCTATTTTTTATGCAAAGAACAAAGTTGACCCCAAAGAATTATCTACCTATGAAGATCTTGCAAGCAAAAAGTGGCAAGGTAAAATTTGCATGCGTTCATCCAACAGTGTTTACAACCAATCCTTGGTCGCTTCAATGCTCAACGCAACAGGAGAAAAAGCAACACAAGATTGGTTGAATAGCTTCGTTGAAAATTTCGTTCGCAAACCTGCAGGCGGCGACACTGATCAACTCAAAGCCGTCGCTGCGGGCCAATGCGATATCACCATTGCCAATACCTATTATTTTGGTCGATTGATCAATAGTGCTGATCAAAATGACAATAGTGTAGCTGATAAGCTAGGCGTCTTTTGGCCAAACCAAACTGATCGCGGCGCACATGTAAATGTCAGTGGTGCTGGCGTAACAACGCATTCAAAAAATATCGCAAATGCTGTTAAATTAATTGAGTTCCTAGCATCTCCAGAATCACAAGCATGGTATTCAGCGGTCAATAATGAATATCCCGTTGTCCCTGGCTCTGAAATTTCTGACACCTTAAAATCCTGGGGAACTTTTAAGCAAGATAGCGTTGATTTAAGTATTCTTGGCAGCAATAATCGCAATGCAGTTAAAATGATGGATCGTGCTAATTGGAAATAAAACTTTACTAATAAGCTCCATGGCATTCAATCATTCGTTAAAGCGTAAATATCCCTAATAATTAAAACAAAATTTGTCTCACATTTCGACCAAACCATTAGCCTTGTTTACTATCCTAGGATCACTTTGCGTGAGCTTGCCTATCATAGTTATTGTGGCTACTTTTTTTACTGGATCATTTGATGTTTGGCGACATTTATATGACACAGTTCTGTGGGACTATTTAAGTAATTCTTTTTGGTTGGTACTTGGCGTTGGCACAGGTGTATTGATTATAGGCGTG
>CALKZN010000040.1 GCA_938002995.1 uncultured Arenicellaceae bacterium
GCTGATGCAGTGTCGAAAATTCAAGTACAGACATTGGATGAAAACTGCCGTGAATTTGATATTGAACAATTTGATATAAATGATACGCGCCAAGGCATCGTACATGTGATTGGCCCTGAAAGTGGCGCTAGCTTGCCAGGAATGACTATTGTTTGTGGTGATTCGCATACGGCCACAAATGGTGCTCTTGGGTCATTGGCACACGGTATTGGCACGTCTGAAGTTGAACATGTATTGGCAACTCAGTGCCTAGTGGCGAAAAAAATGAAAAATATGCTTGTCAGAGTTGACGGCAAATTAGGGGTAGGAGTGACACCTAAAGATGTTGTTCTAGCAATTATTGGTGAGATAGGCACCGCTGGCGGAACAGGGTTTGCTATTGAATTTGGCGGACAAGTATTTCTTGATATGTCTATGGAAGGGCGTATGACCGTTTGTAATATGGCAATTGAGGCAGGTGCTCGTGCAGGCATGGTTGCAGTTGATCAAACGACTATTGATTATGTTAAGGGAAGACCTTTTTCTCCTACTGCTGAACAATGGGATGCTGCGGTTGCAGAGTGGCGAACGCTTGTCAGCGATGAAGGTGCTCAATTTGATAAAACCGTTATTATTGATGGGGCTTCAATCGAACCTCAAGTAAGCTGGGGAACGTCTCCGGAAATGGTAGTTTCTGTTAATGAAAGTGTGCCTAACCCAATGAATGAAGCAGATCCTGTTAAAAAAGCGGGTATTGAACGAGCCTTGGAATATATGGGTTTGTCGGCAGATCAAAAAATTACAGATATTAAATTAGATCGTATTTTTATCGGTTCTTGTACTAATTCACGTATAGAAGACATGCGTGCTGCTGCTAAAGTCGTTAAAGGACGACAAAAAGCAAGCAATATAAAAGAAGCAATTGTTGTTCCAGGTTCTGGTTTAGTCAAAGCGCAGGCGGAACGAGAAGGTTTGGATAAGGTCTTTATTGAAGCAGGCCTTGAATGGCGTGAGCCCGGCTGTTCTATGTGTTTGGCGATGAATGCAGATAAGCTTGGTGACGGGGAACATTGCGCTTCTACATCTAATCGAAATTTTGAAGGAAGACAAGGTTATGGTGGCCGCACGCATTTAGTGAGTCCAGAGATGGCAGCGGCAGCGGCAGTGAAAGGTCATTTTTTCGATGTTCGTGAACTCATGAGTAAAGAAGCTGAACAAGCATAAGAGAGGCTTAAAATGAAACCATTAAAGCAACATACGGGTTTGGCTGCGCCGATGGATCGTGCCAATGTCGATACTGATATGATAATTCCAAAACAATTTTTGAAATCAATTAAAAGGACCGGTTTTGGCAAGAATCTATTCGACCAATTACGTTACTTGGATGAAGGGCAGCCCGATCAATCTTGCGAAGATCGTCCTATCAATAAGGAATTCCCTTTGAATTTTGAACGTTATCAAGGTGCGACAGTGTTACTGACACGTGAAAATTTTGGCTGTGGATCAAGTCGAGAACATGCTCCATGGGCATTAGAAGAGTATGGGTTTAGAATTATTATTGCTTCAAGCTATGCTGATATTTTTTATAACAACTCGTTTAAGAATGGATTATTACCAATTATTTTTAACGAGAACATTATTGATCAATTATTTGATGAAATGTATGTCCAAGAAGGTTATCAATTGTCTGTGGATCTTGAGCAGAAAACAGTTGCTACGCCTTCAGGGGAAAGTTTTGAGTTCGACGTTGATGATTTTAGGCGGCACTGCTTATTAAATGGGTTAGATGATATTGAGCTGACACTAATCGATGGTGACTCGATTGAATCTTATGAAGCGCAACGTCGTAAAGCAGCTCCTTGGTTGTTTGATGCAATCTAATTTTGAATAAAAAATACAATCGAGATTAAACGATGACTAAAAATGTATTGTTATTGCCAGGTGATGGCATTGGTCCTGAAGTGATTGCTGAAGCCGTTAAGGTGTTAGACCATCTTCGTGAAAGCTACGGCTTAGATATTGACACCCAATATGCGGATATTGGCGGTATTGCTTATGAAAATCATGGTATGCCATATCCACCAGAAACGCACAAAAAAGCGGTAGCTGCAGATGCAATTTTACTGGGAGCTGTTGGTGGGCCTCAATGGGAAGCTCTTGATTATGATTTAAGGCCTGAGCGAGGCTTATTGTCTATACGTGCAGAATTGGATTTATATGCTAATTTGCGCCCAGCGGTGACTTTTGAAGAATTGGCTGGTGCTTCGAGTTTGAAGCATGAACTTGTTGCTGGTTTGGATATTATGATTGTTCGAGAACTCACTGGTGGTATTTATTTTGGTGAGCCAAGAGGTCATCAAACGCTAGATGATGGCGAAAGACAGTCATACAACACAATGGTTTACTCTGAATCTGAAATTGAACGCATAATGCATAATGCGTTTCAAATTGCTGAAAAACGAAATAAGCGAGTTTGTTCCGTTGATAAAGCAAATGTATTGCAAGTTTCTGAATTGTGGCGAGAAGTCGCTATTCGAGTAAGTGCAGAATATCCAAGTGTTAGTTTATCGCATATGTATGTAGATAATGCAGTTATGCAATTGATTAGAGAGCCAAAACAGTTTGATGTCATTGTAACTGGCAATTTATTTGGCGATATATTATCTGATGCAGCGGCAATGTTAACCGGATCAATTGGTATGCTGCCATCAGCATCATTAGATGCAAATGGTAAGGGCATGTATGAGCCTGTTCATGGTTCTGCACCAGATATTGCTGGGAAAAACATCGCTAATCCTATCGCAACAATATTATCTGCAGCAATGATGTTGCGCTATACATTAGGTTTTTCTGAGTATGCAGATAAAATAGAAAATGCAGTAAAGAAGGTGCTTGCTGAGGGTATTGGGACAGGTGATTTGAAGGCTATAGTAAAGACTCAAGTAACGACCCAAGAAATGGGAGATTCAATTGTTAAAACAATTGTTTGATAGAGGTTTCAGTCTATATCAGCTCTATTTTTATCAATTATTAACGTTTATACATTAAAAATAACAGCTATTGTTATTTTACATAGGTGTAGTAAGTTGTTACTATCGTTCTCTAACCTGTTATTATGACAGGAAAAGTTTTTTTTAAAATTGACTAGAATGATCATTGTTGACTTATTTTCTAAGCTTAATTAATCATTAAATCTAGGAAATTAAATAAGAATAATATTGCTTCTGTGAATTGCATGGGGCTATTGAGAGATGAAAGTATGTTTGTGTCGCTATTTAAAGAATTGAATTTAGCAAGTTTGTCTAAGAAATTGTTAAAGAAAGTTTTATTCGTTTTATTGCTAGCAAGTTCGTCTATTGCGCAAGCATTGACGCTCGGTGATTTTGTTGTTGATTCATTTTTAGACAAACCGCTAAAAGCTGAGATCACAGTAAATGGTAACAGTGGAGATAATCTCAATACACTTGAGATTTCAATGGCTAGCGAAGAAGAGTTTAAGCAAGCTGGAATTGTCAGAGCCTCAGCATTAGAGAATTTCAACTTCAAACTAGTTAAAGATTCTAAAAGCACTGCGAAAATTTTAGTAACTACTGAAGATGAAGTGAGTGATCCTTACATTCACATATTGCTGAAAATTCGTTGGAATGGTGGTCAGCTATTACGTGAATTCACAGCGTTGATTGATCCTCCTCTATATTCTAGCCAGCCTGCAGATAAAGTAGATGCTGCA
>CALKZN010000041.1 GCA_938002995.1 uncultured Arenicellaceae bacterium
GTGGATCGTAATGGATTTTATAAAAAATATAAATGAATTCTCGGCTTATTTTTGATGGTATTTAACTTCATAACCTAAATATCAATGACACCAGCGTTCATAATGTTGTGCTCAGTCTACTCCTAAAAACCCACCACTTTGCCTTGTCCAAAGTTGCGCATAGAGCCCGCTCGCTTTTAGCAATTCTTCGTGCGAACCTTGTTCGATGATTTTGCCTTTGTCGATGACGATTAGGCGATCGAGGGCAGCGATGGTGGAGAGCCTGTGTGCGATTGCGATGACGGTTTTGCCTTGCATGAGTTTATCCAAGCTTTGACTGATGGCTTCTTCGATTTCTGAGTCGAGTGCGCTGGTGGCTTCGTCGAGCAATAGGATTGGTGCGTTTTTGAGCATCACTCTGGCGATGGCTACACGCTGTCTTTGGCCGCCGGAGAGTTTGACTCCTCTTTCACCGACCAAGGTTTCATAGCCTGTCTTGCCTAAGGAGTCAGTCAGGGTATGAATGAATTCATGGGCGTGAGCTGCTTTTGCTGCGTTGATAATTTCTTCTTCTGTAGCTTGCGGTTTACCATATGCTATGTTGTCTCGCACGCTTCTGTGCAGCAATGCCGTGTCTTGGGTGACCATGCCAATTTGTGAGCGCAGTGATTCTTGCGTCACAGCTTTAATATCTTGGTTGTCGATACTGACAGAGCCTGAGTTGACATCATAGAAACGCAGCAACAGGCTAACCAAGGTGGATTTGCCTGCGCCTGATTTGCCAACAATGCCGACTTTTTCACCCGCTTTGATATGCAGGTTCAGATCTTCAAAAATTGGATTGTCTTTGGTGTGAGCAAAGCGAACATTTTGAAAATCAATTTGACCTGCTGTGATTGACATCGGTTTTGCATCTGACCGATCTTTAAGTTCAACAGGCTTTAACAAGGTGTTCAAACCATCTTGCACCACTCCCATGTTTTCGAACACTGCAGCAATTTGCCACATAATCCAGTGTGACAAGCCAATGATTCTTAGAGCCAATGCAGTGGTAGTGGCAACAACACCTGCGCTGGCAGAACCATTGCTCCATAGATACAAACCTAGCCCCAATGTGCTGCCAACCAAAGCCATATTGATTGCATAATTCACTGCCTCCACACCAGAGACGTAACGCATTTGTAGGTGGACCGTTCCAAGAAATTCTTCCATCGCACCTTTGGCAAAGGTTTTCTCTCGTTTGCTGTGACTGAATAATTTGACGCTGGAAATATTGGAATAAGCATCAGTGATTCTGCCTGTCATTTTTGAGCGTGAATCGGCTTGCAGAGTGGAGGCATCTCGAAGTTTTGGCAAAAAGTAAGCCATGGACGCGCTAAAGCTCAAGACCCAAAAAAGAAATGGCATTAATAGCCATATATTCAAACTGCCTAGAATGACGCCACTGCTAAAAAGATACACTCCCATGTAGGTAAACATGCTGGTAAATGACATGACGATTTCGCGGACTGCGAGCGCTGTTTGCATGACTTTTGCTGAAACGCGTCCTGACATTTCGTCATTGAAGAATGACATGCTTTGATCCAGAATTCTCTGATGAAACTGCCAACGTAAACGCATAGGCAGAACGCCTTGCAAGCTTTGAAAGTGAACCAATGCACTGAAGATCACCAGAGCAATGCTTGCGACCAAAGCCACTAGCATCCAAATCAGCAAGGTGGATTTATCTTGCCAAAATTGTGCGACACCTTCTGCACCATATTGGCTGATCCAGTCCACAATATTGCCCATCCAAGCGTACATCAAAGCTTCGAAAGCCCCCATCAAACCGGTCACAATTGTTAGTGTCAGCAACCAGCCACGTGAACCTTTGGTACACTCCCAGACAAACTGCCACAAAGTTTGCGGTTTATCATAATCGTAGGTGTCGGGATACGGGTCTATACGAGACTCAAAAAAGCGGAGAAAGCGTTGCATATAATATTGATTAAAGGTTCTTTTGCTTGAGAAAGCTGAAAGTTAACTATGAGTGAGACAATATAATTGTTTCCTAATGGGGTTTATAGCAAATTAAATTTTAATTACATCTGCTGACATTAGCTTATCGCATAGAGCACTAAAATACTGAATAGAAACCATATAATTGGAATCACCCACAACCACCAACGACGGATATTTGAAGCTAAAAGAGCACCAAGGGTCAACCAAGACGTCGGATTTGGAGCAATGCCAAATACTTCTGTGGACTGCCAAGAACGTTCACTCAAAATCGGTGTTATTAAAAAACCGATCATGCCTATTAACATTATGGTGACACTGATAAACATTTGTTGTCTGCTCGGCCGCTTGTAAGCAGGTGCTTTGATAGCAAACACTATTAACAAACAGCCTTGCAAAAAAAATAGCCCCGCTAAATAGTAGCCAACAAAATGTAATTCCCCTAGCAAACTGAAATGAAATTGATAGGCACAAAAACACCAAGCAAGTGCCAACAAAAAACAGCTATAACGAACATGCCTTCTATTAACTAAAACAATGACTACAATGCCAAGCAATACGGCAAGAAGTGTCCACGGCCAAAGAGCGTTATTTGCTCTGGAAAACAGGTTTACATAAACCTCTATATCCAAAGGAATAAAATCGACCAAAGAATAACTAAACCAATGATCGAGCATCATTGGTTTAGAGTGAGTTTACATACGCTAGCATTTGCTGACGCATCGCTGTATCAGGCAGATCACCCGTTGCTGCACCCATATTCTCGCGCATGTGTTGCAGCTGGGTTGTGGCAGGAATCGCGCAAGTAACCGCAGGATGTGAGACAGCATATTTCAGTAGAAATTGCGGCCAATTTTCGCATTGAATTTCACTGGCAAAGCTAGGCAATGCTGCTTTCTGCCTTTGCAAACGATCAAGTAAACGCCCACCCTGAAATGGTCGGTTGGCAATTATAGCGATACCTTTTTCTTGAGCAAGGGGTAATAAGCGTTGCTCCACTTCTCGATCTTGAATATTGTAAGTTAGTTGCACAAAATCAATTGGCTGCGTTGCCATGATTTTTTCCAACTCTTTGTGTCGCCGCCCATGTGATGTGGTTATTCCAATATAGCGTAATTCGCCATCGTTTCGCATTTGTTTCAGAACTTGTAAATGTTCCT
The DNA here is from genome assembly GCA_938002995.1 of uncultured Arenicellaceae bacterium. Lineage (GTDB taxonomy): Bacteria > Pseudomonadota > Gammaproteobacteria > Arenicellales > Arenicellaceae > CALKZN01. The sequence goes on from CALKZN010000041.1 coordinate 3,138, forward strand.
GCCAGCTGACGAGATTATGAATTTGCATCAAATCAAATTTTTTTAGTCTCCAAGCATCGGCAATTTCTTGTATGTGTTCGCGGGTAGCCGCTCCATCTCCCGTCCATACTTTCTCGGCTGAGAATAAGCCTTTGGGGAAATTAAGCCGTGACAGACCATGCCCAATCACTTGTTGCGATGAACCATACATAGGCGAGCTATCGACCATTTGACCACCAAGCTGAAAAAATAAATCAAGAATTGCAGTGCGATCATCTCGCAACTTCGGATCACTGCCAACATTGAATGTTTGCCAAGTGCCCATGCCTATCACTGTGAGGAAGTCACCACTTGAAGGAATTGGTTTTTGAATAAGTTTGCTACCTATTGATACCTGCCCAAGAGCAGGTTTTACCAAAGCCAGCGCTGAGGCAACACTGAGGTATTCAAGAAAATGTCGGCGGTTTATTTTTTCCATGAACAAACTCTATACCAAGCACTTGTTTGTAAATACAAAGATGTAGAAATTTTAGTGATAAAATCACTTTGCTCAAACAAGTATTCCACTAAATAATTCACAAGCAACACACTAGTCATTAAGCCATATTCTCACAGGTTTTTTGCAGCCATAGGCCAATATAATCGGCAAAACTTCGGCGGATAATCAACTCCCATTTATCGTCACTTACTCGGCAAATAAGCGCTTGAGATTTACCAAGAGCACTAGTGACTACTTTGCCTATCGGAAAATTTTGTTCGCTGACATCATACGGCGTTGATTTCATTAATACTGCTCGAGCACCTTCGCCTGCAATGGTTAGCACCGTTTGACCACCCGAAACATTGACAATTGCACAGTGCCCTGACATTGTTTCGTCGAAACTCTTTTCCAAGTCATAGACTTTCTGGCCAGAACAAACCACTAGCCATTCATCGGGAGAAATCCAATAAACAGCCATGTCATTTGTGCGCACACTTTGCAATGTCGATGGCAAAGCCACTCCAAGAACACGCTCTATTATCAAGCCAAGTTCCTTATCCTCAGCATTACATCGAATAACTAAATGCCCCAAAAATTTTAACTCTTTCACGTTGACTGACGAAATGGGTGTTGAGTTAAGTTCGGAGTTAAGCCCTGAATTAAATAGTGGGCTTTGAGCCAAATTTTCAGCATCACTTTTCACCGGCAATTGATTCATCAACGCAATTGACGGTTTCTTAGTATTTTTTATAGTATTACTCTCAGACATTTTGACGCTCCCCTTTAGGATCCAGGAAAATATAACTACAAATTTCAGCTTCGATAACTGAACCATCTGCTTGCGGGTAGTAAACCGTTTCTCCCATTCGATCAATACCGCCTTTGATGTAACCCATGGCGATACTACAGCCAAGGTTTGCGCTCCAATAGCTAGAGGTGATATGACCTAACATGTCCATAGGAATTGCTTGCTTAGGGTCATTCACCGCTTGAGAGCCTTCAGGAATAACAAGCGTAGGATCTTTTGTTTTCAAACCAACGAGTTGCTTTCGATTCTCTCGAACACAATCTTCGCGAGCCATTCCTCGTTTGCCGATAAAACTGAACGGTTTTTGCATTGAAACAGCCCAACCCATATTCAAATCATAAGGGTGTACTGATCCATCGGTATCTTGACCCGCAATGATGAAACCTTTTTCAGCGCGTAAAATATGCATGGTCTCAGTTCCATAAGGCGTCAAATTATATTTAGCACCATGCTCAAACATTTTCGTCCAAACATACATGCCATAATTCGCTTGAACATTGACTTCATAAGACAATTCACCTGTAAATGAAATGCGGAACACTCGTGCAGGAATACCTGCAACGGTACATTCTCGCCATTCCATATATTTGAATGCTTCATTATCAAGGTCAACATCATCAACCAATTCTGCTAATAACTTACGGCTATTAGGCCCGGAGATAGTGGTGGTGGCCCAATGGTCCGTAACCGAATTAAAATACACATCCAAATCTGACCATTCAGTTTGATGATAAAGCTCAAGCCATTCTAAAACCCGTGCCGCCCCGCCTGTGGTGGTGGTCATCAAAAAATGATCCTCTGCTAAACATGACGTAACCCCGTCATCAAAGACCATACCATCCTCGCCGCACATTAGGCCATACCGACACTTGCCAACAGCTAGTTTCGCCCATGCATTACTGTAAACTCTGCCTAAAAACTCTCGCGCATCTTTGCCCTGAATATCAATTTTCCCCAAAGTAGACGCATCAAGAATGCCCACACTTTCACGTGTTGCTAAACACTCACGATCTAGCGCTTGTTGCATGCTTTCCCCTTTACATGGAAAATACCAAGCTCGCTTCCATTGACCAACATCTTCAAATAATGCGCCATGATCAACATGCCATTGATGCATCGCTGTATAACGTTCAGGATCAAATAAATCACCACAATGCTGACCAACAACAGCACCAAATGTAATAGGAGTGTAATTTGGTCGGAATATGGTCGTTCCAGTTTCTTCAATAGACTTATTCAATGATTTCGCTGCAATCGCCATGCCATTGATATTTCCGGACTTGCCTTGATCTGTTCCAAAGCCTAAAGCGGTATACCTTTTAATGTGTTCTATGGATTCAAAACCTTCTCGAGTAGCCATTTGAACACCGGAGGCGGTGACATCGTTTTGCATATCAACAAACTTTTTTGGTGCACGGCTAGTTGGTTTGCTATGAGGAATTTCAAATAAGGCCATAGTCGGCTCTTCACTAATAGCATTAATAACAAAATTTGGAGTATCGACTTCTTTAAAACCTGAATTTATGGCTGCTTGGCGACCATTAGAAAAGCCTTCTTGCAAACATGAGTGCAAAGAATAATGTCCATTAACACCTCCTGCCGTCAGTTGTTTTTGCAATGCTTTTCCGGGCACGAAGCCCAATACATCTTCACTCCAAACAGGTTTGCTACCTGTGTGACAAGATAGATGAACCGCTGGACTCCAACCACCGGAACTTGCGATAGTGTCGCAATATAAAACAACTTCATCACCTGTCAAAGCATCACCACTTTTGTTTATTGGCGCAACTGCAGCACCCTTAACGCGTTTGCTTCCCAGCACATCAATGACTGCTGAGCCCGACATAATATGAATGCCTAGCTCTCGAGCCATTGCTACACGTTCACCTTGTGGATTAGAGCGAACATCAACAATAGCTACTACTTTACGACCAGCATTAAACCAATCAATAGCAGCTTGATATGCATAATCATTGGTTGTCATTAATACTAGGTTTTCGCCAGGAACAACTGAAAAGCGATTAACATAGGTCGAAATAGCCGAAGCCAACATCACACCGGGAACATCATTATTGGAAAAAACAAGTGGCCTTTCATGTGCACCAGTCGCTAAAACAACCCATTTTGCGCGAACTCTATGCATGCGTTGTTTAACTGTATTTTTGGGTGCACGATCTGAAATATGATCGGTACATCGCTCATGAATAGTCAGGAAGTTATGATCATGATAGCCATTGACTGTTGATCTGGGCAATGTGACCACATTTGCATGTTCATCCAATTCATCTACCGCATCAGATACCCATGTTTGGGCCGGCTGACCATCAATAAGTTCTTTGCTATGTAATAATGAACCACCGAATTCAGACTGTTCATCTGCGATGATAACACTTGCACCTGAACGTGCTGCTGCTATGCCAGCTGCTAAACCTGCTGGACCAGAACCCACAATTAACACATCACAATGACGATTAAAGTGTTCATAACCATCTGGATCATTCTCTGTCGAACTACGGCCAAAACCTGCGGCTTTGCGAATGAATTTCTCATACGTTTTCCACATCGATTTCGGATACATAAAGGTTTTATAGTAAAACCCAGGAGTCATTAAACTACCTCCGAATTTACCCACATAACCCATTAAATCATTAGTTTCACTCGGCCAACCATTGGTCGCGTTGCATACCAACCCATCAAATAACTCTTGTTGTGTAGCACGTACATTTGGCACTTGCGTGGATTCCTCTGCACCTATTTGTAATATAGCATTTGGCTCATCAGCACCAGCGGCGATAATCCCTCGGGGACGGCTATATTTAAAACTACGTCCAATTATATCTACACCATTTGCCAATAATGCTGAAGCAACAGTATCCCCTAAAAACCCAGAATAAGGCTTACCTCCATAATTAAATGAAATAGGCTTACTGCGATCAATGCGTTCATTTGCATCATTCGTCTGTAAGCGATTTTTTTGTGTATTAAAATGACCCATCATCTGCCTCAATCTATAACTGCAGGTTGTTCACCTACTTTATAAGTCTCTTTAATTTCATAGGTCACTGTATCGCGAGTAATATTAAAAAATTTGCGACAACCAATTGCATGAACCCACAACTCATGATGTAAACCACGGGGGTTTTTCCGAAAATATAAAAACTCAGCCCATTGTGCGTCACTCAACGCATCTGGGTCTATAGGTCTAACAACGTGTGCCTGCCCTGAAGCATGAAACTCTTCTTCTTCACGATGTTCTTGGCAATTAGGGCAATAGATATAAAACATGATTCAGCTCCTTTATTCCAAACTAGTGCGCAACGCCAGCAGCACCATGCTCATCAATTAATGCTCCATTATTAAAACGGAACATAGAAAACGGTTCAGCCAGAGGATGCATCTCACCTTTAGCCAATGATGCTGCGAATACATCTCCCGATCCTGGCGTCGCTTTAAAACCTCCAGTGCCCCAACCACAATTAAAATAGAGGTTTTCTACAGGTGTTTTTGAAATAATAGGACAAGCATCAGGACAAGTATCAACTATTCCTCCCCATTGGCGATTCATACGAACACGACTAAAAATTGGGAACAACTCAATAATTGCCTGTACAGTGTGCTCAATAACAGAATACGACCCTCGCTGCCCATAGCCGTTATAACCATCAATTCCTGCGCCTAT
>CALKZN010000042.1 GCA_938002995.1 uncultured Arenicellaceae bacterium
AAATCAGGAATTACTGTGATTACATAGCTAATTGACCGTAATATTTGAGAAAACATTACGAAAATAATTTGCAAAGCTTGTCTTAATCAATCGATTTTTTAGATATACACCATGGTTAAGCAGTATTTTTTTATAGCTCCAGCCACTAAAACTGATATTAATTTTCACACTAAATATTCTAAACAAATAAAAATTTTGTGAAATTATCAGTTTTCTAATTTTTCTTGGTTCTCAATGATGTTTGATGTAGGTATGTTGACCTGAGCCGTTGCTGACCCAATGATCCATTTCTGTAATAACCCTGAAGTGTTAAAAGGTTTAGCCGTAGGCAGAACTGCAATGAGTGTAAGAAATGCCTATAAATGGTCATTTTTACATTGGGACTTAGGCGCATGGGCTTGTTATGCCTTAGTGGTTTTAGCATTAGCATTTTTCTTTTATCTTCGTGACCTGCCACTAATAATGCGTTCTGGATTAACGCCTCTATTAGGTAACGTAGTAGATATCATTGCAGTAGTTGCAATAATTTTGGGTGTAGCCCAAGCGCTTAGTATTGGTGTAGAAAAATTTACTTTAAGTTTATACAGAATCGGTGTCGGCGATTGGTTTCTTCAAACCAATGAAACAGGTAAATCAATTACTTCTAAAGAAGCAGTAGCAGAAACTGCATAGCATTTTAATTAAGTTTTATCTAAAGCCCTGCAGATTTCTGTAAGGCTTTTTTATGTTTCCCTCTGTTTTGAGAACACTCCAAATAGTTCTAAATGTACTAGTTAAGCTGCATAGACTTGCTATTATTCAAGTGCAGCAAATCAACTATTAAAAATCATGCAGCAATCAAAAAAAGACCCTAAATTACTATCTAAACAAGAAGCACCAAAGCATGAAGTAAGTGTTGTTGTTTTTCTTCGTGCCTTATTAGATGTCATGCCCTTATCCATCGCGGTCATTCCATGGGGCATTTTAACTGGAGCCATCGCTATACAAATTGGCTTAACACCATGGCAGTCTCAAATGATGTCTTTGTTAGTCTTTGCGGGAGCTGCGCAATTGTCAGGCATGACATTAATGGCAGGATCAGCATCACCATGGAGCATATTTGGCACTACTTTTGTTATCAGTTCTCGCCATTTGCTGTATTCAATCACCTTTAGACAACACGTGTCGTCACTATCATTGTCGTGGAGGGTTGCCATAGCATTTGTGCTCACAGATGAAATGTTTGCTGTTTCACAAACGCACACTCAACGCACTGGAAAATTTTCTGCATTTTACGCATTGATAGTAGGTTTTGGTTTTTATGCGGTGTGGAATCTAGCAACCTTGGTAGGTATTCTTGCTGGAGAATACTTTGATAATATTGGTGCACTAGGTTTGGACTTTGCCATTGCCGCCACATTTATTGCAATGACTTTTGATAAAATCCGGCAATGGCCGATCGCATTAACTATGTTAGTGAGTGGCATAGCTTCAATATTGCTCAAGCCTTATTTTGCCGACAGTTATATTGTCATTGCTGGTTTGCTCGGTATGTTTGTAGGCTATTTTGCTTCGAGTGGGAAAAGCCCTAAAAATCAGAACGATGAACTAAAGGGTAAGAACTTATGAGTTGGTTCACTATTCTTGGTATGGCGGCCATAACCTTTATCAATCGTTATGCGTTTTTTGCTCAATGGTTGCGCTTTCAACCAAATAAGCAAATGATTCGTTTTCTGAGCTTTTCTTCATATGCCATTTTGACGGCTATTTGGACGCCTATAGTTTTTCATTTTGATCCTGCTCAAGGGTTTTCTTATGCAGGCATGGATTACCTCATTGCGACTAGTTTGGCAGTGCTGATGGCAGTGCTTAAGGCCTCCAGTATCATCATTGTTATCGTCAGTACCATCGTTTTCTTTGTGCTGAGGTTTCTGATATTTGTGTAAAGTCGGCTTAAAAGCTTATGTTTAGAGATCAATGCACTGTTTAGTTTTTTTTGTGAAGTTGGCAGTGAAATGGGGTTTTATAGTATAGTATTTTCTGACGTTTGCGATGCTTGACGCATAGATGCTACGCAACAGAAAGCAATATAAAACCTATAATAAACACTTTTCTGGGGAAGTTCATGAAACCACAACATTTTAAATCGCTTGCGCTTGCAGCAGGCCTAGTCCTTATTTCTAACCCAATTTTAGCTGAAACTCGAGTCAGTTATAAATCAGCAAAAACTTCATCATCCTATTATCAAATGGGTGTGCAAATTGCTGAAGCAGTCAAAGCTGGGTCAAAAGGCGATATCATCGTTACCGTTGAAGAAAGCCAGGGTTCTGTTCAGAATGTGACTGAAGCAGCACAACGTTCTGGAAACTATGTCTTCACTACACCGCCAGTATTGGTCAAGCTAGCCCAAGGTGGCAAAGCGATGTTTAAAGGCAAGGAGAATCCAAAGTTTGGTGAAATTAGAGCCTTATTCCCTATTCCCTCGTTAACGATGCATTTTGTCGTCAGAGAAGACAGTGGCATTAACAGCTTTGCCGATATGGAAGGAAAAACAATCTTAATTGGTAAAGGTTCATTCGGCGCGAAAGAAGGTGCCAAATACCTTAAGTTATTTGGTCTTGAAGGCAAGGTCAAACTAGCAAGCATTGAACTTGACAACGCTGTTCCAGCATTGAAGAACCGCCAAATTGATGGTTTTGTCACAGCCGGTTCTTATCCTGCACCAAACGTTATTGAAGCGGCAGCTAGTACTGGCGTGAAGGTGTTGACGTTAAGCGATGATCAAATAGCAAAAACAAAACGTACGCGTTTAGTCATTCCTGCAGGCACATATTCTGGGGTTGATAAAGATATTGTGACAACATCATTGCCAGTAGTTGCTCACACAACAACTTCAATGGATGATGAGACGGCCTATCAGTTAACTAAGGCTTATTGGTCGCAAAAAGATACCATGGGTAGTTCTGCGGCATGGTGGAATGGAGTTTCAGGCGCAATGCTGAGTAATGTTCATGGAAAAATTCATCCAGGCGCAATTCGCTATTACGATGAGGTAGGCATCGAAGTGCCAGCTGCGAATCGTTAAGGCAAGTTTCTAACTTCTTTAATAATGGCCCGCTTGTGCGGGCCATTTATTTAATCATTCATCGTATTTATTAACAGATGTCATCAAAACCGTTGTCTCATTGGACTTGGGTGTTGCTTGGAGCCGCGTCCGTATTTTTCCATTTAGGATTGATTTTCTCAGGACTAGTACCTAATCTGGTCAGCAGGCCATTGCATATGGCATTAATCATCCCTTGGGCATTAGTGTTCTCACTCAAACCAAGCGTTAGTCAAACGCAACGAATGCTTTCGTGGATTTTAGTCGTTCTGGGTGTGGTCGCTTGTCTTTACATTACATTTAGTCATGTGGCGCTATCTGATCAATATGGGTATTTAAGCGGTGCCTTACAGGCATCTGTCGCCGTTATTTTATTATTTCTAGTGCTTGAAATGGCAAGACGAAGCATTGGTTGGCCTTTGCCATTAGTAGCATTGCTGGCGCTTTTATACGGCGCGTTGGGACAATATGTTCCAGGTGAATTTGGTCATCCAGGTCTGCCGCTTTATAGCTTCTTAGGGACATTAACGATTACCGAAGGCGGTATCTGGGGGAAACTCACAGGAGTGTCCGTGTCGATTGTCTCGATTTTTGTAATTATGGGGGCAGTATTAAATGCAGGAGAAGCAGGCCAAGGATTCATGAATTTAGCCAATGCCGCGGCAGGGCGTCTCAAAGGTGGGGCGGCGAAAGTATCGGTGCTCTCGTCAGCATTGTTTGGGTCAATTTCAGGCTCAGCGTCAGCCAATGTGGCCTCGACAGGGGCGGTGACTTTGCCAGCAATGACCAAGCTTGGATATCCAAGGTCATTGGCCGCAGCCGTTGAAGCGGTGGCATCTTCTGGCGGGCAAATCATGCCGCCATTGATGGGAGCAGGCGCCTTTGTAATGGTTGAGCTCACGGGAGTTCCGTATACCAGTATTATGGCCGCAGCCATTTTACCGGCTATTTTATATTTTCTAGCGGTGTGGGTGGGCATCAATGCCTATGCGGTGAATCATGATTTACCGGGTCTTTCAGAAGAAGAGCGACCTAGCAATAAACAAGTATTCATCACTGTTCTGTTTTTTTTGATTCCATTTGCTTTATTGCTTGAACGGATGTTTGTCGGTGGCTATACCGCACAATATGCAGCCTGTGTAGCAATCTTGGCTGCCTTTATCTTGTTGTTTTTTGATGCGAGTTTTCGATTCAGCGTGCCGCGTTTTTTCAAACGTTTAGAAAGCTTATTTCTGTCAGCAGGCAAACAAATTGGGATGATAGGTTCGATCATTCTTTGTGCGGGCATCATTATTGGCGTGCTAGGACAAACTGGACTAGGAGTGAAAATCACTTCATTGATCTTGTCAGTTTCCGGAGATCAACTCTGGCCTGCTTTATTGCTGACTGCTTTTGCTTGTCTTTTGCTTGGCATGGAAGTGCCAACGACAGCGGCTTATGTGATTTGTGTATCTGTAGCAGGCCCCGCATTGCAA
>CALKZN010000043.1 GCA_938002995.1 uncultured Arenicellaceae bacterium
ATCTACCGACAACCTAGCAGCTCATAGCGGCTACCATAAAATCAGGGATGATCTAATCAAAACCGGTATCGAAGTGTATGAATATAAACCCTACCCCAAAAACCAAGCGCTCTTACATCAACGCTACCAAGGGGTAAAAGATTATCCTCCGATTTTTGCCATTCATGCAAAAAGCATGGTCATTGATGGTGAAACAGCAATGATTGGAACGTTTAATTTAGACCCTCGTTCAATCAATTTAAACACTGAAGTCGCGATGGTCATACCTAACAAAGATATTGCAACTGAATTACGCCAATTAATCTTAAATGATATAAAAACTGAAAACAGCTGGCAGATTGGCAAAAACAACAACCCAGACAAAACTGTTTCACTGTGGAAACGAATCAAACTAAGATTACTGACATGGCTGCCACTTGATACAATTTTATAGATTGAATACCCAATTTATCGATTAGAGCTGATAATTGCCCTTTTGTATTAACTATATCTAAAAGATTATCGGTTCAGATTTTAATAGCCCATCAAGGCCATTTAATGCTTCTTCAAATCTCAGGTTCATGACTACTCTCCATTTTGTATTTGTAATTCAACTTTTGAACTTTCAAACTTTCTTAGCTCCATTTTCTTAATAATTAATCAGCTTATAGAGAACTAACATCTACGTCTAACAAATACTAATTTAGTAAGACAGAATTCATTGATTACGCGGTTCAACTTCAAAGTAAACCCGCCACAGACTCATTCTCGATTTAATTTAAGTGATTTCAAATTTAACACCAAAAAGGTTTAGCTTTTCATTTAGAATGCGCCTCTTTTTAACTTCAACCCTAACGTATATAAATGATTACATCTCAATCTAAAACACACATTTCCTCTTACTTAACTTCTTTTATATTTTTTCTGACACTTTTTTTCGCATCAGTACAGACTTCAGCTGCGGCAGGAAAGGTCTATAACTGGCGATTGGCTTATACTTGGCCTGATGATTTCCCCTTATTTACTAATCCTGTCAAAAGCGTTGCTAAGTATGCAAAAGAGCTATCAAATGGCCGTTTAAATATTACTTTTGAGGGCGCAACAACGCATAAAAAACCATTAGGAATTTTTGATATGGTGCAGAGTAAAGAATTTGAAATGGGCCATTCTGCTGGCTTTTATTGGCAAAATAAGGATGTGAATACCGCTATTTTGACAACGATTCCTTTTGGGATGATCGCTCAAGAACGCTACTCTTGGTTTTATGAAGGCGGTGGCAAGGAGCTAACTCAAAAAGTTTACCAAAAATATGGCTTGCAGGTTTTTCCTGCGGGCAATGTTGGTATGCAAATGGGCGGGTGGTTCAAAGAAAAAATTAGCTCCCTTGAGGATTTGAAAGGTTTAAAAATGCGTATTCCTGGCTTAGGTGGAGACGTCATGAAAGCCGTTGGCGTTATTCCTACCAATATTCCTTCGAGCGAGCTATATGGTGCATTAAAATCAGGATCATTAGATGCGGTTGAATGGGCAAACCCAGGCATAGACTTGAGTATGAAACTCCATGATCAAGCTAAATTTTATTATACGGGTTGGCAAGAACCTTCTGCCGAATTACAGTTTTTAGTGAACCAGGAAGCCTATGAAAGCCTCCCTAAAGAATTGCAATCCGTTTTAGAGGCTTCAATGAAATTAGCGGCTTTTGAAGCATCTATTAGTTTCAACCATGCAAATGTTATCCAGTACAAGGAATTACTAAGTAAACACCCTGACGTTCAAGTCACTGCATTCCCTTCGAAAATAACTCGATCGCTAGCAAATGAAACACGATCTAAACTTAAACAGTTGATGTTGTCTGAAGACCCATTAACAAAACAGATTATCTCATCTCAATTGAATTATATGAAAGACGCAAGGCAGTGGACAAGACTCGGCGTTCAGGCATATCTGAATAATTCAATTAGTATTGATGTCGTCAATTAAGTTACTCAACATCTAGAGCAAAAAAGCCCTGACACATTGTCAGGGCTTTTGGTTTTGAAGAATTATTTATTTAAAAATAAAAAGGACCTATATAGATGCCTCACTAATGCAAAAATTAAGAATATAATATTCAGGCTCTACAATATTCCTGTAAGCACATTTGTATTATTAAACCAATTATCCGACCTATTCATTTATGAAGAAAATCAATATCGGCATTCAAGGCGGCAGGAGCAGTTATAATGACGTTGCTATCAAACGGCATATGCAAAGTTTCTCCCTAGATGAAATAAACATTCATTATTTATTCAGCAGTGATAAGGTTATTGAGCAGTTGATCGATGGAAGCATTCGCTATGGGCAAATTGCCATAAAAAATTCTGTCGGTGGTCTTGTTTCTGAAAGTATGGACGCCATTGCAAAGTTATTATCCCAAGGCTATGAGATCAGAGCGCTGGAGCATTACCGACTCTTTCCCAAGCACTGCTTAATGATCAATCGAACGTCGGACATATCAAAAATAGAACGTATTATTAGTCATTCACAAGCTTTGGCACAATGCCAAAAAAACTTACACAACCACTATCCGCATATAGAAAGAATTGCCGGTGAACAGGAATATTCAGATCCATCAAAAATCGCTGAAGCTATTTCTAATCAAACCTTAGAGCTCGATGTTGCAACGCTTAGTAACCCAGAAATCGCAGACACATATGATTTACAAGTGGTCAGCGGCGAATTACAAGATTCTGAAGAAAATAGTACCTTGTTTTTATTATTTGAAATAATTGACTGTTGATGTTCGATGACGAAGGTTTTGCCTTTGCCACTAGCTAAATTGAAATAAAAAAATAAAAAACCAAAGCGTCCTTTATACTAGAGCTAACAATAATCCAATTTCCCCTGCTATAACCAGCGCCTTACTCGTTGCTGATAATCCGTAAATTCTTCACCAAACAACTTTGTAAGAACTCTCTCTTCTGGTTTGATTTGAAACTGAGTGATAAATGCAACAAAGCCTAAAACACCGATGATTGCGTAGGCATTCGCGAGGTAGATTGTCCACATGCATAGCAATGTTGCTAGGCCTAGATACATGGGATTGCGAGTGTATTGATAGATACCTGAGGTGACTAAGCTAGAGGATTCATCTGGTTTATGAGGATCGATAGTTGTGTTGACTTTTCGGAAAGCGATGATGGCTGACAAAGCAATTGCGATGGCTGTTCCACTGCCGATTAATATGGAAATTTTTCGCAAGACTTGTGACAATTCAATTGCAGGCGAAATTTGGGCAATACCCCACATGAATCCAGCACAAATTACGAATACAATGGGTGGATGAATTTTTAGTTCAAGCTGTTTCATTGATTTATTACATCTTTAGCTTTAACGCGCGTTAAACTTTATGGATGCTACGCCGTTTTTTCTTTGCCCAACAGTGTTATGCGTGCAATGAAGGCGACAACAATGAATGCGAACAATAATCTTACCCACAAAATACTGGTGAGGTCAGCGCCTAACAGCAACATCAGTAACGTGTCTTCTATCAAACTGTGACAAAGACACAGAAAGCTCATAGATAAGAATATATTACGTTTAGAGACCGCGCCACTTTTTGCTTGTTCAATTAATAACCCACCACCGAAACTCAAACCCAATGTGACTCCTATCACGGTGATGTTGGCTGCTTCTTTGCCTATGCCAAGCAGCTTTAGGAATGGTGACAACATCCAGTGCAACCATTTTTCAATGCCTAAATATTCCAACAACCGCATGATAACGATTAAAACAGCAATGATCACCAAGGCGAGAATCAGCGTTTGTGCTTGTAAAATAACCCAACCAAGCAAGCTGTCGTCTTGCTTTTCTGGTTGCCAAAGAATACGACTGGGTTCTTCGAGTAAAGAAAATGTGCTGTAAATCCAATGCAAGATAAACCCTAGCACCAATGCGCCAACGATTCGAAGCGTTAGGGTATAAGTCCAACTAAGACCTGCCGCTTTGGAAATAGCACTTTCTACCGGCAAACCATGTGATATCAACATCATAGTTGATAAAACACTTATTTGAGCAACTGTTAAGGGTTCTGCGAGTGCAATACTGAAGAACACTGCCATGCCTGTATAGAGATTCACCAACATACTTGCAGCCCAGACTAAGCCCATAGACTCAGGCAGGCCGACCAAGTTCATTAATGGCGACAAAACAATCGACAAATAATGAGTCGCGCCGATACTTTCTAAAATTTTGACCACGATCAATGCCGGCACCATGATTTTGATCAAGGTCCAGTACACATCGACAATGCGTTGAATCAGCATTTTGATTTCTTGTTTCATTTTTTTCTTACAATTTTTCTCTACATACCTTTTACAAAACTTCTTAAGCAAGCATTCAAATTATGCCTGCATCATTCTGTAGTATTGATGATTCAGTGGATAATATGCTTTTCTAGGAATGAAGACTAATGAGTTTTAAGATCTATCCTCATGTGAACAGACAAAAAAAACGGAGCCCTTTTCAGAACCCCGCTTTTCGGTTTGCACTGATGAATGCAAATAGTGCTCGTTTACTGCATGATTAAATTGCTAAATACTCATGTCGTAGTTCTTCGTTATCGAGTACTTCTTGTGCAGTGCCGTCAAAGACGATTTTTCCGGTATCAAGAATCAAGGCACGATCTGCCAAACGCAAAGCTGCTAAGGCATTTTGTTCGACAATGATGGTAGTGATACCTTGTTTTTTGATGTTTTCTACAATGCTTGCGATTTCATTCACAATCACTGGAGCCAGTCCTTCATAAGGCTCATCAAGTAACAATAGTTTGATGTCGCGAGCCAAAGCTCTGGCAACAGCCAACATTTGTTGTTCACCACCAGACAAGGTTGTGCCCATTTGATTTTTACGTTCACCCAAGCGTGGGAAATGTTCGTAGATTCGTTCAATACTCCAACCAATTGGCGGATTAATTTGAGCCAGTTCAAGGTTTTCTTGAACGGTCAAACCCTGAATGATCCGACGATCTTCAGGAACCAAGGCCACACCTGCTTGCGCAGCTTCGTGGGATGGCATGTTGTGCAAAGGTTTATGATCTAGCCAGATTTCGCCATGTTGAACATGTGGATCATCCATGCGTGCAATCGAACGTAATGTTGAAGTTTTTCCTGCACCATTTCGGCCTAATAAGGCGACAATTTCGCCTTCACGAATGTCAAAGCTTACACCTTGAACAATATAGCTTTCGCCATAATAAGAATGTATATCCCAGCATGAAAAGAATGCAGGATCGGAACCCTGGCCTTTTACCGGCGTAACATTCTCATGAATTTTATAATCATCACTCATGGTCACCTTCTCCTAAATAAGCTTCTTTTACCTTTGGATCATTCTTAATTTCTTCTGGCGAGCCAGTGGCAATGATATGACCACGCGCTAGCACACTAATACGGTCAGCTAAACTAAATACCACATGCATATCATGCTCAATAATGACTTTTGTCATTTCACGCATTTTGCCAGTTTTCAACAAATCAATTGTATTGTTAGTATCGAGCCTTGCCATGCCTGCTGTTGGTTCATCAAGCAATAATAGCTTTGGCTTTTGAATCAAACCCATGGCTAGTTCTAGTCGTCGTTTATTACCACGCGACATACTACCCGCATGATCTTCTGAAAAACCCTCCAGACCAAACTCTGCCAAAGTAGCCATGGCTTCTTCACGAATTTCTTTTTCATTGAAGATATCGCCGAACGGATTAAATTTGAATGTGCCATCGCGTTTTGCCAAGGCAGGGATCAAGACATTTTCCAACAAACTTAATTCAGGGAAAATTTCAGGTGTTTGGAAAACACGCACCATACCTGCATGATTAATATCATGTGCATCGACACCAATCATGTTGTTGCCATTGAATGTGACTGAACCATCATCTGGAATCAGTTTACCAATGCAGCAATTGAGTAGTGTCGATTTACCTGCTCCATTAGGACCGATAATTGCATGTGTTTCACCTTCATAGATCTCAAGATTTACATCTCTGAGCGCATGAAGACCGCCAAACGTCTTGTTGACGCCTTTAATTTCGAGAATATTAGTCATTATTCTCCCCCTTGTTGAGCTTTTGCTTGCACTTCTTGTTGTATAGATACATCTGATTCTTCTGCATCTGTTTTACCAAATTTTCGTTTTAGAAAGCTATTAATTTTAGTCACGCCTTCCATCATTCCACCTGGCAAGAAAATAACCACGAGCATGAATAGTGCGCCCAAAGTTAGATGCCAGCCGCTTCCAACAAATGGTGACACGATAAAGACCATCGTTTCTTCCAAGAAAGAAGGTAAAAAGTTAAACACTTGATGTAATTCTGAATTGTTTAAGGCCGAGAAAATATTCTCAAAGTATTTAATGACTACCGCACCAAGCATTGGTCCAATCAAAGTACCAACACCACCCAAAATAGTCATTAAGACCACTTCACCAGAGGCAGTCCACTGCATGCGTTCTGCACCTGCTAGCGGATCAATGGCAACCATTAGAGAACCAGCCAAACCGGCATACATGCCCGAAATAACAAATGCCGATAGCAAATATGGACGTGTATTAAAGCCGGTATAAGTCATTCGTGTTTGATTTGATTTGATCGCTCTAAGCTTCAAACCAAATGGTGAACGAAATACACGCAATGACAGATAAAAACCAAGAATTAATATCACCGCAGCGAAATAGAAGCCAAAGTAACCATCCCAAGATTTCAATAAAACACCAAAAAAGTTAGTCGATGGAATGCCTTGACCTTGTTGCGAGATACCAACCAAGCTATCTAAATAGCGTGGATCGTTAGCTGCTATTTGCAAACCCGTTTCTCCATTGGTTATTGGAGTCAGCACTGAATACGCCAGCGAATAGGCCATTTGTGCAAACGCTAAGGTCAAAATCGAAAAATAGATTCCTGAGCGACGTAAGCTGAGATAACCAATTGCCAAGGCAAAAATGCCCGACATGATTGTGCCCAGAATAATACCCAAGAAGACATTCATCGATAACAACTTCAAAGACCAAACAGCGGTATATGACCCTACGCCTAAAAATGCAGCATGGCCAAAGGACAAATAACCAGTGAGCCCAAACAAGATGTTGTAGCCGACCGCAAATAAACCAAAAATAGCGAATTTTTGCAGTAAATCTGGATAGTTTGCACCAAGTGGTGTTAGCCAAATCGGCGCGGTTAAGACGATTGCTGAAAAAACTAGCATGATCGACATATTACTTTTGAATAAATTTTTCATAGTTGAATCCTCTAGTCTTCGAAAACGCCTTCACGCCCCATAAGACCACGCGGTCTTACGAGCAAGATGACAACAGCAACGAGATAAATAATAATTTGGTCAATACCAGGGAGGATTGATTTAACTTCATTCATGGAGGCGAACGATTGCAAAACCCCCAACAAGAAACCTGCTGCGACAGCGCCACCCAAAGAACCCATGCCACCCACAACTACCACCACAAATGATAAGACTAAAAAGTCCATCCCCATATGATAATCAGGCGGAAGAATCGGTGAATACATTACACCCGCAAGACCAGCAACAGTAGCGGCAATCGCAAAAACAATAGTGAATCGTTTCTGGATATTAATACCTAGAAGACCGACCGTCTCTCGATCAGCCATGCCAGCACGTACGACCATGCCAAAGGTAGTGAATTGCAAGAATGCAAATACAGCAAAAATAATTAACCCTGAAAACACGATATAAATCAATCGCCACCATGGGTACACTAAGTTTTCACTCAACCCGACAAGCGCGCCGACAGCGGCACTTCCAGAAACAATATCCGGCGCTGGGGTAGGAATAGGATTTGCACCAAAAAAGTGTTTGATAATTTCTTGAATAACAATCGCTAAGCCAAACGTCACAAGAATTTGTTCCGCATGGGTCCGTTTATAAAAGTGTTTAATTAAGCCACGCTCCATGATGATCCCGACCAAGATCATCACAGGTATCGCGACAATAATAGACAAGGGCACCGCGAAATCGACAATTAACGCGCCAAAATCCCCCCACCATATTTCTAAATACGGTATTTCTTTATAAGCATCGAAAATTGTAACGCTTTCGTCTTTTATTTGCTTAGAAAAAGAAATGACTTTTGAAAATGTTACCGCACAAAAAGCACCTAACATGAACAATGCGCCGTGAGCGAAGTTGACGATACCCAGCGTTCCAAAGGCTAACGTCAAACCAAGCGCAATTAATGCGTAGGCCGCGCCTTTATCTAAGCCATTAAGTATTTGAATAAGGATAGCATCCATAATAATAATTTCTCATTTAACAGGTTTCTTAAAACAACGAATTTAGTGAAATATTTACAATCAATAGGGGCATAAATATGACTAAACTGTCTTGAAGCCGGAGTAGACCTACATGGTTATATCAAAGCCATTAACTAACGTTAATACACATCGTCTACTTTAAAAAAAAGCCTTATCACCTAGGTGATAAGGCTTTTGTAAAGCTTCGTGGCTAGACCTTATAAGGACCTAGCTCACCGCCAAGTAGACTTGCATCATACTCAACTTGTGCACGAGGCACTTCTTGAACAACTTCAAGCAAATCAAACTGACTGCTTGGCTTTTCGTTACCACGTACAACCAATACATCTTTAAAACACTGATGATCTTCAGCACGATATTCTGTTGCACCGTTACCCATGCCGTCAAACTTATAACCTTCAAGAGTTTTAATAACTTCTGGCGGATAGAACGTGCCAGCCATTTCGCATGCATTGGCATACAACAATGTTTGTACATAGCAAGTATGTGCAGCCTGTGAAGGTGGATTGCCGTACTCTTTACCGAAAGACTTAACAAATGCTTGCGAACCTGCATCTTTTAATGACCAGTTCCAGTTTGTAGAACCTAAGATACCTTTAATGTTATCACCAGCACCTTGAGCCATTAGACGTGAGAACAACGGAACAACGATTTGGAAATCTTTACCGTTTACTTGCTTATCTCTTAAACCAAACTGAACCGCTTGAGTTAATGAGTTAACCATGTCTTTACCGTAATGGTTAAGAACCAATACGTCAGCACCAGAATTTAATACTGGAGTGATGAATTGTGAGAAATCACCTGCACCAACTGGAGTTTTGACAGCTGCTTTAGTTTTCCAGCCTAATTCTTCAGTGTACTTTTTGATTGAACCTTGTTGTGACCAACCCCAAGTGTAATCAGCCGTTAAGTGATAAGCAGTACGCTCATTGCCATACTCTTTCTCAAGCACTGGACCTAGTGAAGCACCAGACATTTCAGTGTTAAAAAAGTGACGAAAACCATAACGACGCTTGTCTTTACCAGTTGTATCGTTTGAGTGAGTCAAACCAGCCATGAAAATTGTGCCCATTTCTTGGCATAAACCTTGTACTGCTATTGCAACACCTGAAGATGAACCACCACTAATCATCAAAGCACCGTCTTTTTCGATCATGCGTTTTGCTGATGCACGAGCCGCGTCAGATTTAGTTTGTGTATCGCCAGTTACATACGCAACTTTCTTACCCAAAATACCATTACCTTTCAACATTGAAGGCTTCATGGTATTCATCATGCCGCCGTCGCCTTCACCATTAAGGTGCTTAACAGCTAGTTTGAATGCGCGAAGTTCATCTGCGCCTTCATCAGCATAAGCGCCTGATTGTGGAACGTTGAAGCCTAATGTAACTGTTTTGGAATCTTTAGGGTTGTTGCGGAAGTCTTCTGCAGCGAAAGCATCTTTGATATAAAACATGCTAGCTGGGGCAGTTGCAGCAATACTTGATGCGGTTGCCGTTTTCAGGAAGGTTCTTCTACTTTTATTAGTATCATTTTTTTTCATAAATCTCTCCAAGATGGTGGTAGCAACAAATCTCATATGCAGTTAGCGCTGTTTCTTTTATAACTAATATCGATTTCTGCACTTTTTAAATGAAGAAATCCAGACTAACTATGAAAGACAAGTTTTATTATTTTTGAGCACTTTTCTACAAACAACATGAGCTGTTGCACGTACAAAGAATAATGTTGTCATTAGTAAGAAATATATTCATACATTTCTTAGTTTTATAACGAAACTGAGTTTATATTCTTTTTAGGAGAGTCACACTTATACTTTAGTCTAATATTCATAGAAGAGTTAAAATATAGATATATTATTACTAAAATAGTAGATTTTATTACCTTAAAATGTCTTTTATTGACAATTTTGATACTTAAATTATCAAAAAGCGAAAAAAATATTTCATCAATCAATCTTACATAACAAAAATTTCATGATTGTGATCACTAAAATCACACTAAAAACTTCTTTTCACTCGCCAATTGAATCCTTATCAAGAGGAAGCTTTATTTATTTGTACAAATTAATGGCTTATGATTATTTATAAATACTAAATAATTTATAAATTATAAATTATTTTCTAAACAATCTATCGCTTCTATCAAGTTTTCTACTGGATATACTTTCATCGAAGACGAAATATTCTTAGGCAAATTTCCCTTAGGACAAATACAATGCAAAAAGCCTTGTTGTGAGGCTTGTTTGATTCGTTCTAAGCCGCTTGGTACAGGCCGCACATCTCCCGCGAGACCCAATTCTCCGAAAGCGACCCAATCATGTGGAATGACCCTTCCTTTGAACGACGACACCATGGCTAACACTACTGGCAAATCGGTACTAGGATCAGTTGATCTTAGACCGCCAACTAGGTTGACGTATAGTTCTTGATCATACATAGCTAAATCGGCATGACGAGTTAATACAGCGACTAGCATATTCAAACGGTTTTGATCGATCCCTACGGCTAAGCGTCTTGGATTGCCTTGATGCGAATCAATCACTAAGGCTTGAATTTCAACTAGTAAGGATCGCGACCCTTCCCATAATGAAGCCACCATTGAACCTGGTTTCGGTTCACGCTTTCTGTCCAAGAAGATTGCCGATGGATTGGTGACTGCTTTTAAGTAGCCATTGTCTGGCATCATTGCCAACAAGCCCAATTCGCTAGTTGAACCAAATCGATTTTTTTGCGCACGCAGCTCTC
>CALKZN010000044.1 GCA_938002995.1 uncultured Arenicellaceae bacterium
AGCTAAAACTTCTAAGCCTAAGATTCATAAGGTTAGATCGGGTGAATATTTGAGTAGTATTTCTCTTAAATATAAAATTTCGATTAAGCGCTTGAAGCAACTTAATAAGCTAAAATCAAACAACATTTATGTTGGTCAAAAACTGATAGTCTCTGAAAGCTCAACAACGACTAAGGCGAAAAGCAACTCTAGTAGAACCATTCGGCATAAAGTTCGTAAAGGGCAAACATTATCAGGTCTTGCAGAAAAATATGGCGTCAAACAATCACAAATCGTAGCGTGGAATAAATTAAAAAGACAAGGGTTATGGATTGGCCAAACTCTCATCATTAAAACTAAGAGTTAGTAAAGGAAAAACCTATAAGCACTAACCAAAAATGAGTAATGCACGAATAAAATCACTTGATGCTAAATTAGTTAACCAGATAGCCGCTGGAGAAATTATCGAGCGCCCAGCGTCGATTTTAAAAGAACTCATTGAAAATGCCCTGGATGCTGGCGCCAAGTTGATACAAATCGATGCTGAGAATGGCGGAATTAAACGCCTAAAGATCACTGATGACGGTCATGGAATTGGCAAACAAGATTTAGCCTTAGCCTTGTCCCGCCATGCCACCAGTAAAATCGCTAGCATGGAAGATTTGACACAAATTGCTACTTTGGGATTTCGTGGTGAAGCTCTGCCAAGTATTGCCTCAGTGACTCGTTTGACACTAACATCTAGAACGGTTGATGCCAATGAAGCATGGCAAGTATCCAGTGAAGGGAATAATCAAATTTCAGCGCCACGTCCAGTCGCTCATCCAATCGGTACAACTGTTGAGACCTTAGATTTATTCTACAACACACCTGTACGTAGAAAATTTTTGAAGGCGGAAAGCACAGAACTTAAACATATTACTCAATTAGTCAGAAGAATGGCTTTAGCGAGCCAGAAGACCGCTTTTAGGTTCACTCATAATGGCAAAATTATTCTCAATTTAGCTCCAGCTGAAATGAGTGATGGTCGACGAGTGCAAGACATATGCGGGAAAAATTTTACTGAAAATAGCCGCTTCGTGAATGAGCAAGGAGATGGTAAATTTTTGACCGGCTGGGTTGGTTTGCCCAGCTTTTCTAGAAGTCAGGCTGATATGCAGTACTTCTATCTTAATGGTCGTTTAATACGAGATAAAACTGTTATGCATGCAGTGCGCTTAGCGTATAAAGATGTACTGTTTCATGGCAGACATCCTGTATACGTCTTAAGTTTGACGATGGATCCTGCAGATGTGGATGTGAATGTTCATCCGACTAAACATGAGGTGAGGTTTCGTGAGAGCCGAGATATCCATCAATTTATTTATCGTTCAATTAAAGGTTATGTTCAGGCAAGTGCTTCTGAACAACCTTCGATGCAAATGTCTGATCAATTGAGAGTGGAAAAACCCTCTCCATACCCCATACAGCAACAATCATTTGGGCGCTTGGACCAAGCCAGTCAATCAGAGAAGGAGGCTAGTTTACAATTTCAAAACCCAGATTCATCAGACATTGAAAGGTCATATTTTCCAGCTACTAACACTAGGTATTCAGGAAATCAGTCATACCCGCAAAAACCTGGCTTTATGAATGTTGAAGACTCCAAAAACATCGAAGCCTCTGCCATTGATACAAACTTAGAAGGTGAAAATTTTGAACATTCAACTCAAAATGATGCTGACGAGAACGAAAGTAACTCAGCGCCAATGGGTTATGCTTTAGCACAGCTTCATGGCATTTATATTTTAGCGCAAAATCAACAAGGTCTGATTCTGGTCGACATTCATGCGGCACATGAAAGAATCACTTATGAACGTTTTAAGCAACAAATGACTAATGACCAAATTCAACAACAACCTTTATTAGTCCCTGTTACGGTAGTGGTAACCGAAGCTGAAGTCACTGCATGGAAGAAGCAAAGCGATTTGTTTGATAGCTTAAAGCTGCAAATTGAACGTTTGAGTGATGAAACCTTAGTCGTTCGGGCTATCCCCGATATTCTACAGGGCGCTGATGTCGCTCAATTAGTTCGTGATGTTTTAGCGGATGTGATGACTCTTGGTAGCAGCCAAAGAATAGAAGAAACAATGCATGAAGTACTATCTAGTATGGCTTGTCACGGTTCAGTACGCGCAAATAGACGCTTAACAACTGATGAAATGAATGGCTTATTAAGGCAGATGGAAGTAACTGAACGCAGTGGACAATGCAATCATGGGCGACCGACATGGATTGAACTCAGTATTTCTCAGTTGGATAGTTGGTTTCAACGTGGGCAATAACGCTTCCAATACAGAAAAAGAAGGATTTATCTAACAAGCTATGTCAAAACTTTCTTTTTCTATGTCCAGCACGAAATGGCAAGAAAAACTGTCAGGTGCTTTACCAGAAAGCATTCCAGTATTTTTTATCATGGGGGCAACGGCAACAGGTAAGACAGATATTGCAGCTTTACTATCTGAACACTTTCCTGCTGAACTGATAAGTGTTGATTCCTCTTTAGTTTATCGTGGAATGGATATTGGTACAGCTAAACCCGATGCATGCTTTTTAAAACAGTATCCGCATCATTTAGTTGATGTTCGAAACCCAGATGAAACGTATTCTGCAGCTGATTTTTGTGCTGATGCTAAGATATTGATAGAAGAGATTACTGCGCGAGGCAAGGTACCTATTTTAGTAGGAGGGACATCTTTTTACTTTTCTGCCTTGGAAAGGGGCCTACCTGACATGCCAGTAAGAGATGAAAGTGTTCGCCAGCAAATATCAATAGAAGCTGAAAAATTGGGCTGGAAAGCTATGCACGATCGATTGCATAGCCTTGATCCCAAAAGCGCACAACGTATTAATGCAAATGACCCACAAAGAATTCAAAGAGCTTTGGAGATTATTGAGTTAACAGGAGCGCCTGTTACTAGTTTAGATCAAGCTAAACCAGTGATTGCAAATCCAATCGTAAAAATTGCAATGACTCATTATGATCGAAAGGATTTACATAAAAGAATAAAGTATCGTTTTCATTTGATGATAGATCAAGGATTAGCGTCAGAAATTGATAATTTATTAGTAAACTATCCGAGCGATATTCCCGCATTTAGAATGATTGGTTACCGACAATTTATTCAAGGCATAGAGAACAACGAAAGCATTGATTCAATCATAGAAAAGAGTATTATCGCGACTCGCCAACTGGCTAAACGTCAACTGACATGGTTACGAAATCAACCCAGTTTGTTATGGCAGGGCGTGAATGCAGATAACCTAGAGGAAACAGGAAAAAACTTAGCCGTGTATAGCGAATTTTGGTTACAAAATTTTATACGTTTTCGTTGAAATATTTCCTTTGTTATCTGGTCTAATAGTAAAGATAATAATATTGAATGAATATCACTTTTATATAGGAAATGTAAATTTGATTTGAGTTTTTACCGCGAAGTTATTGAAAAGCGGTTGTCTTTTACTGTATGTTTAGATTTAAAACAATCGAAGTTTAAAGAAGTATATTGTTTGACTAGGTAATGATTTTAGAAGTTTAAGGATTTGAAGCAGCCAAAAAATATTTGGATATAATTTTTCGCCGTTTGCCTAATTTCACTTGATTTTATAAATTCATTCCGCATATATAAGAATAATAAATATTGGAAATTAACTAAAATGTCTACTGGAAAAAATAAAGGCCAAAGCCTACAAGACCCATATTTAAATGCACTAAGAAAAGAGCGTTCACCCGTATCACTTTTCTTAGTCAATGGCATCAAGCTGCAAGGCCATATTGAATCTTATGACCAATTTGTGATTGTGTTACGCAATGGTCCAATTAATCAGATGGTATATAAACACGCTGTATCTACAGTTGTTCCAAGTAATACAGTTGATTATCTTGCTGACAAAGAAGTAACTTAAATTCCATTGTCCACTAAAATCCAAGACTTGAAGTGCCGCACCAAACTTGATGTGGTACAGCAGTACTATATTCAGTCTTTAATATTCAGTGTTTGACGCTCCTGAAAAGCTTAATAAGCCTCGCACACTAATCATCTATCAACGTGATTCTTCGGATAATGATGTTAGTGCGATTGAAGAGATCACTTTGTTGGCGGAATCAGCAGGGTGTGAAGTTGTAGATACGATAACGGCTTATCGTAGCTCGCCGGATAAGGCGACATTTGTTGGCAAGGGTAAAGCCGATGAGATCAAAGAGATTGTTCATATCGATGACATTGAATTGGTCATTCTTAATCATAGTGTGGGCCCAGTACAAGAACGAAATTTAGAAAAAAAAGTTGATTGCCGCGTTCTTGATCGTACGGGGCTAATCTTAGATATTTTTGCACAACGTGCTCGTACTAGGGAAGGTAAGCTGCAAGTTGAACTAGCCCAATTGACGCATATATCAACCAGACTGGTCCGCGGCTGGACTCACTTAGAAAGACAAAAGGGTGGTATTGGTTTAAGAGGCCCAGGTGAAACACAATTGGAAACTGATAGACGTTTAATCGGTCAACGAATGAAGAACCTGCATAAACGTCTAGAAAAAGTCTCTGCACAACGCAATTTACGTAGGAAATCGCGAAAAAAGGTGCCTATTCCTACAGTCTCGATGGTTGGCTATACCAATGCTGGGAAATCCTCTTTATTTAATTCTCTGACTGATTCTAATGTCTATGCTGAAGATCAACTCTTTGCAACCTTAGATACCACTATGCGTCGTTTAGAGCTTGATCAATATGGGCCTATCGTACTTTCTGACACCGTTGGTTTTATTCAAGACTTACCACATTCATTAGTCCAAGCATTCCATTCAACACTTGAAGAAGTGACAAATGCACACCTTTTGTTACACATTGTTGATTGCGCAACACCTGAACGTGATCAACGCATAGAAGAGGTGAACGCAGTCTTAAAGGAAATTGGTGCTGATGATATTCCGACGATAATGGTTTTCAATAAAATTGATTTAACCGAAAAATCAGCTAAACGCATCAGTAATCCCTACGAAAAATCAAATAAGCTTGATGAACGAGTGTGGTTATCAGCTCATACAGGTGAAGGACTAGATTTATTACTGACTGCAATTACAGAACATTTATCTCGTGACTTTCAATCATATACTCTTAAATTGTCTCCCAGTGAAGCTCGATTACGTGCAGTACTATTCTCTAAAGAGTTAATACAAAACGAAGAGATCGATGATGATGGTTGCTTTATATTGACTCTTCGCTTATCGAAAAGTGACCTTGGATGGTTGCAAAAAAATCACTCCGAATGTGAATTAACTGTCCTTAAATTAGTCACTCCTGATGCCGCATAATATTAAAAACTATTAACTCATTAAGGGGATTTAATTTTTTATTCTATTAATGCATGAAGTAATTGATGAGGCTCACATAAATTAGTGATAAAAGACTTTATAATCTGGCCTGCTGAATAGATAGAAATGATATTATTCATACTTGATATGAAGAAATTTAACCCCATTAAAAATGAAGTTAAATTACAGAAATTCTTAACAATCTTAAATATTGGAGAACAATATGCCTTGGAATGAACCTGGGTCAGGCAAGTCCTCAAATTCTGGTGGTGGTGACAACAACGGTCGTCGCCCAACTGGAGGCCGCAGTGGCAACAACGAAATTGAGGAAATGCTCAAAAACTTAAAAGATAGTCTTGGCGGGGGTCTAGGAGGCGGCAATAAAAGCTCACGTCCTTCTGGCAGTGGCCCTTCAATACCTTCATGGCTAACGCTTCCTGTTATTCTTATAGGAGCACTGGTCTTTGTCGGTTTCAAATCGGTTTATACCGTCAAAGAAGGTCAAGAAAGTGTGGTCCTTCGTTTCGGAGAATATAATCGAACCGATACTGCTGGTCTAAACTATGCAATCTGGCCAATTGAAAGTAAATTTCAAGTAGACACTAAGAAAATTCGTACTGTAGAAGTAGGGTATCGTGATGGTCAGGCCAAGCCTAAAGAAGCGCTTATGCTTACCAACGATGAAAACATCGTTGATGTCACTATGGCAGTGCAATACACCATTAAAGACCTTCAATCATTAATTTTCAATGTAGGTAGTGTTGAGCAACGTGGTGAACTCGATAGTGTCGTTCGGGGCGCAACTGAAAGTGCATTACGTGAAGTTGTCGGTAGCAAGACTATGGATGATTTATTGACTAAAGGTCGTCGTGAAGTGGATATCAATACTAAAGAGGTATTGCAAACCATTTTGGATAGATACAAAACTGGTATTTTGGTTGAATCAGTCGAAATCCAAGATGCAAAGCCACCAAGTCCCGTGAGTGATGCATTTGATGATGTTGTTAAAGCGGATCAGGATAAAATTCGTAAAGAAAATGATGCTCAAGCGTATGCAAATGACCTTGTACCTAAAGCACGTGGTGAGGCTTCAAGAATTGTTCAACAAGCTGAGGGTTATAAAGAAACTATCGTTGCTGAAGCAACGGGTGAAGCTAAGCGTTTCGATCTGATACTCACTGAATATCGAAAAGCACCTGGTGTGACTAAAAAACGTTTGTATATAGAAACAATGGAACAAGTATTGTCCAATACTAACAAGGTTATGATTGGCGGAGATTCTGGCAATAGTTTGATGTATTTACCAATTGATAAACTGCTTGAAAAGAACCGATCGCAGTCAAGCGGTGCAAATACATTAACAACTGTACCAGGTCAAAGTGGTATTCCATCGTTAAACACCAACCAAGTTGAACCAAGAACCTCTGTTCGTGAGGGCCGAAAATAATGGAAAAACGTTTACTACCAATTATCATCGTTGGCGCTTTATTATTCTTAATAGGAAAATCATCAATTTTCACGGTTAATGAATGGGAAAGAGGCTTGAAATTTCAATTTGGTGAATTCTCTGGTGAAGAAATTCAACCAGGCTTGAACTTTAAAATTCCAGTCGCGAATACTATTAAAAAATATGATATTCGAATCCAGACTATGGACAAAAGTCCAGAACGATTCTTGACTATCAATAAAGAAGAATTGTTAATCGATAGCTTCGTTAAGTGGAAAATTAAAGATCTACAACAATATTTCAAATCAGTTAACACTAAAGCAAGAGCTGAAAATCGCTTGCAACAAAAGGTTAACAACAGTTTGAAAGAGCAAATTGCTAAACGCACAATTCGTCAAGTTGCTGCTAGCGACAGAACCGAAATCATGCAATCAGTTCAAAAAGCTGTAGATGAAGAAGCTGGATTAATTGGCATTGAAGTCGTTGATGTTCGTCTTAAACGCGTTGACTTAGCTGATGAAATCCAAGGCAATGTTTTTGATCGTATGCGTTCAGAACGTCAACGTATCGCTAAAGAAAAACGTGCTGAAGGTGATGAAAAAGCGATTCAAATCAAAGCCGGTGCTGATCGCCAAAAGCAAGTCATTATTGCTGATGCAATCAGAGAAGCTCAAATCTTACGTGGTGACGGCGACGCCTTATCAACCAAGATTTATGCGGATGCTTTTGGCAAAGATGAAGATTTTTATGAACTTTTCCGAAGCTTAAATGCTTATAAGAAAACATTCCAAAGTGGCAATGACTTGATGGTCATTGATCCTAAATCTGATTTCTTTAAGTATTTTCAATCTCAAACCGGACAAAATTTAAACCTTCAATAAGCACGTACTTTCATTCATACAATGGATTGGGAAGCATTAGGTGTCGGTTTTGCCTTCTATCTTATGATAGAAGGCATTATGCCGTTTATGAACCCACAAGGCTTAAAACGGACATTTATTGAAGTTTTAAAGCTCTCAGACAATGCTTTACGCGTAGTTGGTGCTATTTCTATCGTTTTAGGAGTAGCACTCTTATATGCCATCAAATAGAATAGTGCCCTGAACTTGAATCGATACTCAATAAGTATTATCTGAGTGTTGTAATCATCCACGAATAAAAGCCATCAGTAAGAATTTTATATGTCAGCACCTATTTGGTTACTCCCACAAGGCGTCAGTGAAATATTGCCACAAGAAGCGGCAAAGCTTGAATCATTACGTCGAGGAATTTTAGATGAGTTACAGTCGAGAGGCTTTGATTTAGTCCTCCCTCCAATGATTGAGTTTTTGGATAACCTCATTCAAGGTGCAGGATCGGAACTCACTACACAGACATTTAAAGTGCCAGACTACGATAGTCATAAAACTCTTGGTATTCGAGCTGATATGACACCGCAAATTGCACAAATTGACGCTCATCGCTTAACGAATAACGCGATCAATAAATTATGCTATATCGGTACTGTACTTCGCACCAAGCCTATGACGCTTGGAGGTTCACGTGAGTTATTACAGATTGGTGCAGAAATTTTTGGTGAACAATCCATTGCTGCCGATAAAAGCATCATTGATGCAATGCTGGCAGTTCACGAATTATCCTTAGGTGAAAAAAGTGTGACTAAAGTTACTTTAAGCCTGAGCCATGTTGGGATATTCACAGCCTTGATCAAAGCATTGAATATTAGTTCCCAACTATCTGCGAAGATTTATGATGCTTTATTGCGAAAATCATCACCTGATATACTTGCATTAAATGCAGACTCAGATGTAAACCTCGGTGTATTCGTTGCTCTATCAAAGGCACGTGGAGACAGGTCAATACTTGACAGTTTCCATGCAAATGCTGCTATTAACGAACTGTTGTCAAATAATCCTGATGCGGCCAAACAAATAAAATTTGCGAACCAAGATTTAAACGAATTAATTGATCACGTTCAGCAACATAGTCAAGCAAATCTTCATATTGATTTATCAGAACTTCATGGCTACCGCTACCACACTGGTTTGACCTTCCAAACATTTCTTGAAGGTGAGGGCAGAGCAATTGCCAAGGGTGGTCGATATCATGGGTTTAGTGAATCGAATGATAAACCAAGAGCGGCTACTGGTTTTAGTGCCGACTTAAAGTTATTAGCAAGTAAAGCCTAAGCACGTTTTACTTGAATGTATGATTCAAATATAAATCCTCAATAGTTAAATAAGTAGTTAAACAACATAAAAGCAGATTATCTAGCATGAGTAAAAACGTCGTAATAGTAGGAACCCAATGGGGTGATGAAGGTAAAGGTAAAGTCGTCGATTTATTGACCGACAAAGCAGACCTAGTTGTTCGTTTTCAAGGCGGCCACAATGCAGGTCATACTTTAGTCATTGGCGGTAAAAAAACGGTACTTCATTTAATTCCTTCAGGAATTCTTCGTGACAATGTCCGCTGTGTGATTGGCAATGGCGTTGTGCTTGCGCCAGATGCTCTATTAAAGGAAATGGCTGAACTAGAAGCCAATGATGTTCCTGTCAGAGATCGACTTGTCTTGAGTAACTCATGCCCATTAATCCTGCCTTATCATTGTGCCCTTGACCAAGCTCGAGAAATCAAACGTGGTAAGAAAGCGATTGGTACCACTGGACGCGGCATTGGCCCAGCTTATGAAGACAAAGTTGCTCGCAGAGGCTTGCGCTTAGGTGATTTAGTCGACAGCCCACGCTTTGCTGAAAAACTAGAAAGCGTGATGGAATATCATAATTTTGCTTTGCAACATTATTACAAAGTCGATCCTGTCGATTATCAAAAAACATTAGATGAGGCACTAAGCTATAAAGAAGAATTAGCGGCTATGACTATTGATGCGATACAACTGATAGATGATTGCCAAGCAGCTGGTAAAAACATTATGTTTGAAGGCGCACAAGGCATGATGCTTGATATTGATCATGGCACATACCCTTATGTAACGTCATCGAATACGACTTCTTCAGCAGCAGCTTCTGGTTCTGGTATAGGACCAAACAAAATTGATGAAGTGTTAGGTATTGTTAAAGCCTATACAACACGCGTTGGCGCTGGCCCATTCCCAACTGAACTAGATGTAGATGATGAAAACGGTAATCATTTAGGTACTAAAGGTCATGAGTTTGGAGCAACCACAGGCCGTCAACGCCGCTGTGGTTGGTTTGATGCCGCATTGATGCGTCGTTCACGTCAGGTCAACGGTTTGAGCTCTTTGTGTTTGACTAAGCTTGATGTTTTGGATGGTTTAAAAGAAATCAAGGTCTGTGTTGCCTATGAGCTTGATGGCGAACGAGTAGAAGTTGCACCTATAGGCGCTGAAAAGTTAGAAAAATGCGTTCCTATCTATGAATCATTACCAGGTTGGCAAGAAGAAACCTATGGTATTGTTGACTTTGATCAACTACCCAATAATGCGAAAGCGTATATCAAATACCTCGAAGAACTTGTTAGAGTTCCTATGGATATTATCTCCACTGGCCCTGATCGAGAACACACGATGGTATTGAAAAATCCATTTTTAGACTAAATGGAAATGTAGTCTAAGCGTCATTTTCATGTGATATTTTATTTATTGCTATGAAGTGAAATTAAATATTTTGAAAATGACGTACTTTAATATGTTCAAAAATTGAATGACAAATAATACAAAACAAGAAAAATCAAAAAACAAGAAACACACACGACTCCGCGGGGATGTCGTTCTCACTTTTTTAAAACAAAAATCTGAGCCTATAGCTACACGAGTCTTAGCCCAAGTCCTCGGCCAAGGTGGCAAACGTGGTATTGAAGAAACATATAAGACTTTAGAGTTCCTTCGCGAACAAGGAAAAATAACTCAAGTAGGTCGCAATCAATGGGCAATTCAAACTGAAGTCAAAGAAGTTCTCGGTAAAATTATCGGCCATGCAGAAGGGCGTGGCTTTGTTTCGCCGGTTGACGGTGGTGAAAAAATATTTTTACGTAACCATGATATGAATGAAGTGCTTCATGGTGATACTGTAAAGGTTCGTATCACTGGCAGAGACAAACGTAACAAGCGTTTTGGACAGATCACTGAAATAATTGAACGTGGCGCAGAAACCATTGTTGGTCGCTTCTTTATTGAGAGAGGCCTGAGTTTTATCGTGCCGAATGATCAACGTATTTCACAAGATATTTTCATTCCACCTGATTCTTTAAAAAAACTTGGCTCTCAACCCGAAAGTGGCCAAGTAGTACTATGTAAAATCACCCAATATCCTACTCGAAATTTTCAACCCGTCGGTGAAGTTGTTGAAATTTTAGGCGATTACTTAGCACCTGGAATGGAAATTGAAATTGCTAAAAGTGAATTTGAAATTCCTTCAGAGTGGCCCACTGAAATCAGTAAAGAAACGAGTAAACTACCTGCAGAAGTTTTTGGCGATGATTTTCCTAATCGGAATGACATCCGGGAATTACCATTAGTCACGATTGATGGCTCCGATGCGAGAGACTTTGATGATGCAGTTTTTTGTGAAACGACCGAAAATGGTGGTTATCGCTTGGTAGTGGCTATTGCAGATGTTTCTCATTATGTAAAGAATAAGACTGCACTTGATTCTGAAGCTTGGTTACGCGGTAATTCCGTATATTTTCCTAGGCAAGTCATTCCAATGCTGCCCGAAGTGCTCAGTAATGGACTCTGCTCATTGAACCCTGATGTTGATCGCTTGTGCATGGTTTGTGACATGGAGATTGACAGCAAAGGAAATATTATTGGCTTTGAATTTTATCAAGCCATCATGCATTCTCATGCAAGGCTCATTTATGAACAAGTGGCTGACTATTTAAACTCTGAAAAATCTGAGCAAGACGCTAAAAACTTACCTATTTCACAAGACGCTCCAGCGGTAATTGAGTCAATACTTCACCTCGAAACATTAGCAAAAATATTAGGCGCAAAACGTCGTGAAAAAGGCTCTATTGATCTGAATATTGCAGAAGCAATGATTATCTTCAATGATGACCGAAAAGTTGACAAAATCATTCCTAGAGAACGTAATTTTGCTCACCGCTTAATTGAAGAATGCATGTTAGCTGCCAATGTTTGTGCCGCTGATGCTTTAGAAGGCTCGAAACTGGCAGGTATTTATAGGGTTCATGAACAACCAGACGAAGATAAAGTTGAAGACACGCGAGCATTTATTCGTCAATTTGACGCAATATTACCCGGAGGAAATGAACCAACTCCTTTAGATTACACGACACTTCTTAATAAACTGCCTGAAGATACTGTTGAAACTAAAATTATTAACCAAGCATTGCTCCGTAGCTTTAAACAAGCGCGTTATGCCGAAGACAATGACGGTCATTTTGCCTTAGCATTTCCTTCATATACGCATTTCACATCCCCAATCAGACGTTACTCTGATTTACATGTTCATCGCCAGCTGAAACGCTTAATAGATGATGAAAATGCTAAAGACAATGACAATATGTTTGAAAACGTTGTTGCTATGGCTGAACAAACATCCATGACTGAGCGACGTGCGGAAAAAGCCTCACGTGCAGTTATACAGTGGTTAAAATGTGAATATATGAGCCACAAAGTTGGTGAAAAATTCACCGGCACAATCATAACGGTTGTCGAATTTGGGCTCTTTATCGAACTCGATAAGTATTACGTGGAAGGCTTGGTACATATCGCCAACTTAGGTGATGACTATTATGTTTATGATGAAAACACGCGTTCACTGCGTGGAGAATCATCTGGTCTGAATTATCAAGCAGGACAAAAAGTTAATATCACTGTCTCTCGAGTAGATTTGGAACAAAAACGTATCGATTTCGATATAACTGATAAAATCAGCAGCAAGTCGAAGAATGGCTCAAAAGGAAAAAACACACCTTATAACAAAAGCAATAATCAAAAAGACTCTCATAAAAAGAGCAGCAAGAAGGGTGGCTCTAAAAAACTGAGCAAGACAAACCGCAGTAAGGCAAAAAACAGTAAAACAAAAGATCGAAAGAAAAAGAAGAGCTCTTAAGGCTCTTCCAAATCACATACGATTTTAGCCCCAGTACCAAACATAATATGCCTAAAAATATGGCCAAGCAAAAACATACTCAACAAAGCAAGCCGTCAGCGAGGCACTCTGCTAAGCAGCCAACTAAAAAAAAAGCCGCTAAGCAATACACGATCACGGGTATCAATCCAATTGTCACACTTTTGGAAAGCAATCCAGAAAAAGTTCTGTCAGTCATTGTTTCAGATACTGAGCAGAAATCACAACGTCTACAACATGCTTTAATATTGATTCAAAGACATGGCATCGCATTACAAACTATCCCTTCAGAAAACTTTAAAGATAAATTCCAAGGTGTCAGCCAAGGTATTGCTGCTGAGGTGTTAATTCCTAAAGCTCGGACGGCAGAAGCTTTTCAGAAGTGGTTGAAGAATGATGTACCTGAAAACTGTTTATTATTAATTCTCGATCAAATTCAAGATCCGCATAACTTAGGTGCAATTCTTCGCACAGCAGATGCAACTGGGGTTGATGCGGTGATTACCAGCGACAAAAACACGGCTCCTTTGAATGCCACTGTCAGTAAAGTGGCCAGTGGCGGCGCTGAATCGGTACCATTGTTTAGAGTGGCAAACCTGAGCAGAGCGATTGAACAAATCAAACAAGCTGGGATCTGGCTTATTGGCACAACTGATCATACTGAAGAAACCATCTATTCTAGTCAGTTTTCTGGCTCCTTAGCCTTAGTTATGGGCTCTGAAGGGACTGGGATGCGCCGTCTTACCGAAGAGGCCTGTGATTACTTGGTCAAAATCCCTATGAATGGGGTAGTGAATAGCCTAAATGTATCAGTAGCTACAGGAGTTTGTTTGTATGAAATAAGTCGTCAGACTGGACGTATTCACGGCTAGAGAAAACGTATTTTATAGTTTTTTCTATAATTTGTAATTTGTACATATTGAGTAATCATTTAACTCATTATTTATCGTAATTTTTAAATTTGCAGTAATTATCAAACCTATGTTTATTCGACTTTTAACGTTTATTTTATTCCTCTTTTTTTATAATGCTAATGCTGCCTCAGAAGAAAAAGGTTTGAAGCAATTCTGCACTGCAACTAATGGTTTTAATTTAGCGAAACGTGGAGCGATTAATCCCGAGAAATGTTCGGGATATTTGGGCACTACTTTTCAAGAAGGCTTTAAGGATGGGCGTGAGTTGAGGAATCTTAATGTCAGAGTAAAAAACGCCGGAACACATATCAAAAACAATCGAATACGAATTCAAAACTCAAAAAATCTAATCTTACAAAAAGAATATGATTTAAAGGGTGAAAAAAATGCGGTTAATCGTAAATTTCTTCGACGCGATATAAAAAAGGCTAAAAAACTACTCAAAGCCCAACGTCGAGAATCACCTAGGTTAGAAAGAAAACTAAAAGAACAGCAACGTAAACTAGGTGCTTTTCGAGAGTATGCTAAAAAATATGACAATGATAATCAGTCTTATAAAACGATTTCTGCTCAGAACTCAGGAGTTATAAGTGTTCCAACAGTAATAATTTATAACCCTGGATTTAAAGATGCGTCGAAATCTACAATTTTTAGACAGCGGTTAACAGAGCTACAAAATTTTTTACCTATCAGTGATAACAGGCAATTCTATTTTAAAGAATTGACCGAGAAAAAAAACATCACCATAGAAACTGATTTTGGAAAATATAACTATTCCTTAGGTGAAAAACCAAACCAAATAACGGCTCTTTTTAGTGATGGCATCAGTGAACCAAAACTATTAGTACTAAAAGAAGGTGTTGATTTAACTAGTGCAGTAAAAAAATATTTTAATGTTTTTGGAAAAGAACATTTAAATATGTTGGCATATTCATTGTCTGCTGAAAATAGTGCTCCTAATAAAAAGAAACAGCAATTTCAAGATCGATACAATGCTTTCCTTTCATCATTCGCAAACTCAAAAGAACCAAACTTAACGGAAAAACAATCCGAAAAAATAAATAACGCAATATTGTCAAATTTTTCAGTATTTTCTTCGTTAATTGACTATAGCATTATCACTACTCGGAACTATTTTCAAAAACCATTCAGGGAAATGTATGTTCAAACACCCCATGGTGTATCTAAGGTTCGGCGTGATCAAAATAATCGCGACACTTATCACCATGAATTTGAAAAATCTAAAATTTTGCAACAACGCTTTTTTAAATATAGTGGCCAAGGTGTTTTGGAAAAAGTGTTAGCTTATAACACCGAAGCAGAGTCGAGTTTATTCGATGAAGATGGCAATACTTTAAAAGTAAAAAAAAGAGAAAGAGAAGAAACCTCTTTATTTTGGGAGTCTGATTATGTTCTAGATGTTTTTGAAGGTATACGTGTGACGGATATTTGGGACTCAAAGTTAAAAGATGTTCGAGGATCTCGATTTTATTTCAATACAGATTACACCTTACAAAAGCATGTTTATTTTAGTTATAACCATACACAGCAAGAATACTCTTTTACTCCATTATCAGAGTGGCAATATTTCGAAGGAGGAAAAAAAGTAATTCAAACCAGCGCTGGCATACCATCAGTCACTTATATTTATAAAGATGGGCAGGTCAAAGAGATAATACAACACGCTGACGATAAAAACCCAAACAGTGTTTATTATCGTAGCGTGATCGTGAATAATGAAAAGAAACTTTATGATGAGATGGGTAATGATGTAACACGATTCCCTCAAAAATATATTTTTGATAAAAAAGGCTACCTGATAAAGTCAGAAGGTTTTTCAAATACAGAGTATAAGTATAAACAGTAAGTTTAAA
>CALKZN010000045.1 GCA_938002995.1 uncultured Arenicellaceae bacterium
AGCAAGCTCATCTGCAAACTCAAGCACATATGCCATGCCTGAGCACCCGGTTGTTCGCACAGCCAATCTTAAGCCAATGCCTTTACCACGCTTTGCAATGTAACTGCGCACGTGCTCGGCAGCGCGATCTGTCATTGTTATTGGCATTTGCGCCCTCCTCGCAATCTAGATGATAACTTTATAAAGCACTAACGGTTGCTTAAGCGCTGGCAGCCGATTTTTCGCTTGCTTGAGCATCACGCTTCGCACGAATATCAGCAATGGCAGCAGCGATAGCATCTTCTGCCAATACAGAGCAGTGAATTTTCACGGGTGGCAAAGCGAGCTCTTCAGCAATGTGTGCGTTTCTGATTTCTGCAACTTCGTCTAACGTTTTACCTTTAACCATCTCGGTGACCAAAGATGATGACGCGATTGCTGAACCACAACCGTAGGTTTTAAATTTTGCGTCTTCAATAACACCATCTTCTGACACTTGAATTTGAAGTCGCATAACGTCTCCACAAGCAGGTGCTCCAACCATACCGGGACCAACGTTCGGTGCATCTTTATCCATAACACCAACGTTACGTGGGTTCTCGTAGTGATCAAGTACTTTGTCGCTGTAAGCCATTTTAGTTCTCCAAAAAATTCAGTAATTTAATTAGCGGTGCTTAGACTAGGCTAATTTCAAGTAATTCAGGCATTTGCCCGTTGATCGAGGTTAATGATGCGCCCATTCAACAGAGTCGAGATCAATACCTTCTTTATGCATATCCCATAGTGGCGACAATGCCCGCAATTTCTCCACCGCTTCACGTACTTTCACAATCGTGAAGTCGACTTCTTCTTCAGTGCTAAAACGGCCCATCGTAAAACGAATTGAACTGTGAGCCAATTCATCATTCCGACCAATCGCTCGTAAAACGTATGACGGTTCCAAGCTGGCACTAGTGCACGCAGAACCACTGGATACGGCAATGTCTTTAAGAGACATAATTAAGCTTTCGCCTTCTACAAAGTTAAAACTGATATTCAGGTTACCCGGTATGCGTTGTTCAAGATCGCCATTGAGGTAGATCTCTTCCATGTCTTTTACGCCATCCCACAGACGGTTTCGAAGTGAACGCATACGCTCATTTTCTGCTTCCATTTCTTCGTGAGCAATGCGGAAGCTTTCACCCATGCCAACAATTTGATGGGTTGGGAGCGTGCCAGAACGCATACCACGTTCGTGACCACCACCATGAATTTGAGCTTCGATACGGATACGAGGTTTACGACGTACATACAGTGCACCGATGCCCTTTGGCCCGTAAACTTTGTGAGCACACAAAGACATAAGGTCGACATTCATTTCGTCGACGTTGATGGCGACTTTGCCCGGGCTTTGCGCTGCATCAACATGGAAAATAATACCTTTTTCGCGGGTGATTGCGCCGATCGCTGCAATGTCTTGTATAACGCCAATTTCATTGTTGACATGCATGATTGAAACAACCGTGGTGTCTTCTCTAATTTCCTTTTTGAACGCGTCGAGATCGAGCAGCCCATTTTCCAAAGGATCCATGTATGTCACTTCAAAACCATCACGCTCAAGCTGTCTGCAGGTATCGAGAACCGCTTTGTGTTCGGTTTTCATCGTAATGATGTGCTTACCTTTTTTCTGATTGAACAAGGCTGCACCTTTGATCGCCAGGTTATCTGACTCAGTTGCACCGGATGTCCAAACGATCTCTTTAGGAACCGCACCGATCAAGGTGGCAACATTGCGGCGAGCATTTTCAACAGCCTCTTCCGCTTTCCAACCAAATGGATGCGACCGGGACGCCGGATTGCCAAAATTTCCCTGCAAAGTCAGACACTCTGCCATAGCTTTCGCCACTCTTTCATCGACTGGCGTTGTTGCAGAATAGTCAAGATAAATTGGTATGTTCAACGAACTCACTTATAAATTTCCTAAAGTTAGGTGTTTTCAGCTTTGTGCAAAATTATTGATATCACGCTGCACCATAAGCTGATCTTGTTGTAGGTCTTGTCGTATCGACACAGCTTTTACGCGCTGGCGGTCGATTAGGTTTTGTAAAGATACGCCACTTAAAAATTCTTCTATTTGCTCACTCAGCCCTTCCCATAAATCGTGGGTTAAGCAGCGACCGTGACTATGGCAGTTCTCTCTTCCGCCACACTGTGTTGCATCAACCGACTCATTAACGGCAACGATAATTTCTGAGACGGCCACTTCGCTTAGTTCGCGAGAAACACGGTAGCCGCCGCCAGGACCACGAGTACTGCACACTAATCCATGTTTGCGGAGCCTTGAAAACAACTGTTCAAGATATGACAACGAAATTTCCTGACGCTCTGATATCTCTGCTAAAGAAACCGGTTTTTTGTCCCCGTGGAGCGCAAGATCGAGCATAGCGGTGACAGCATATCGTCCTTTCGTTGTTAGTTTCATAGGGCTTCACCTAGCGTCAATAAGGCATATTGTGTCATTCCTGACTAAATTAGTCAAGTATTGCGAACCCTTTAATTATTATATACAAATCAATTACCTACAGCACCAGAGCGAGATGAAACACTCTCATTCGCACTACCAAGTTCGGAACCCAAGGCATTGTTTTGCTGCTTAAGCTCATTCACCTGCTGCGCCAGCATATTGATCTGTTGCTGCATTTGCTCCATGCCAACAAGCAATGGATCTTCTGCGTCGACAACTTCGCCATAGGCATCAAATTCTTTTGCTGATTTGCGCTGATCAACCAACTCAAGGCATTCCGCACTGGGCTCGGCACATTTCACAACGCGCGCTGGAATCCCGACAACCGTTGCCCCAGCTGGCACTTCCTCCAAAACAACCGCATTGGAACCTACCCGGGCGTCTTCACCTACCGTGAACGGCCCTAGAATTTTTGCTCCGGCCCCCACGACTACGTTATTGCCCAGCGTTGGGTGGCGTTTTCCT
>CALKZN010000046.1 GCA_938002995.1 uncultured Arenicellaceae bacterium
TGAACATGGAGCTATGACAATCAAAGAAGCATTACCTATTATTGAAGAAATTCTATCTGCGTTTAAGGCTTTTTCAGGAGAAGTTGTGATTTCTCTTCACCCTAGAATGGCACCAAATGTTTATAAACCACTGGTTGAAAAATACGGATTTCAATGTGTTTTTGGTAATGTAGATATTTGGCTGAAAAAAGCGAGTATATTCTTTGCAGCCTCTTCTTCGACAACAATTTATTCTTCTTTGTTAATGGGTGTACATACAGTAGCATTGAATCATATTCAGCCAAGATCAAATATTTTCAGGGACTTTACTTCTTTGACGTATATTGAGCAAGATGCTGGGATAGAAATTGATGCAGTTATCCGCCATCCTAAACTTAATTTATCGGACTTAATACGACTTGATCAGGAGTTATTGTCAAAAAATTTAGTCACTGATGGTAGATGTGGAGAAAGAAACTTAAATGTAATCCAAGGACTATTAACCCTAGATGTTAAAAAATAATGAATAAAACGATTCCTAGTTATTACAACTCACGAGAAACGCGTAATAAATTTATTGCTGAAAACCTAGGTGACTATATTGGTCAGTCAGTTTTGAATATTGGAGGGACAGGAAAGAAGTATCTTGCAAAATATTTACCTGAGAATGTTGACTATAAAGAGTTAGATATTGCTGGCAACCCAGATTTCAAGGTGAACCTAGAAAAAGAAGTCCCAGTTAATATAGGGGACAATAGTTTTGAGACCGTAATTTGCACAGAAGTATTAGAGCATTTAGACAACCTACATGCTGTTTATTTTGACCTTATTAGACTTGCTTCTAAATGGGTGATTATTTCATTGCCAAATGCTTTGCAGGGTATTGATATCTATCAACAGAAACAAGATGGATATACTACAAGTAAAGCAGGTATTACTCGTGGTAAAAATCTGAAGTTTTATGGATTGCCAACATGTAAACCTGAAGATAGACATAAATGGTTTTTTAGTTACTCAGAAGCGCAATTTTTTCTTGAATACTATGCTGATGAGATTGGTTTTGATGTTCTTAAAATATTCCCTACAGGTGCAGAAGAAACAAGCCGAAAAAGAATGTTAGCTAGAGAGTTTTGGAAAATAAAGCTCAATGAAAAGCAATTTGTTGATAAGTATTCATCATCAATATGGTGTGTAATGGATGTGTCAAAAAAGAAATCACAGCATGAAATTGAACAAGTGCTTGCGAAAGCACTGTCGTACTCGAACTAAGGGGAGTGATTTAGTCCTAGTTTTACTTTAGGTGCTTATTGTCTAAAATAAATTGCGCTCGAGATGTCCAAGAGTAATTTTGTACGTCAAGTTTAGCTTTTTTGCCGATATTATCCATAAATTGGGTGTTTTCAAAGATAGATAATAAGCCTTGATGTAGTGACTCAGCATCGTCAGCTTCTACTAGTTTACAGTTGTCTTGATCACGTAATATTTCATCAAACACTGGAAAGTGTGAAGCAATAATGGCTCTTCCTGATGCCATATATTCAAATAATTTTAATGGCGACATCCATTCGGAGGTGCCGCAAGATTTGCTGTAGGGCATGAGCAAAACATCTGCCATCCATTGGTACAGAGGTACAAAACGATTTTCAACAAAACCTACAATGTTGATGTTTTCCAGCTTGTTATCGGCAACATATGCACGCCAATGCTCGATATCATTGGCATGACCACCAACGATCACAAACTGTACATCAGGCATTTTTTTAGCAGAATACATGATTTCTTTGATGCCACGGTCTTGATAAAGATGACCTACATAAAGTGCGTATTTTCCTTCGATAGGAAAGCCTAGTTTTTCACGAGCTGCGGTTTTACTTAAATCATCAGTATAAGCATCTAAATCTGCGCCATCTGGAGCTACAAGAATTTTATCTTCAGGTAAGCCGTTTTCAATCATACGTACTTTAAGTTGTTCGCTGATTGTGACAATTTTCAGGAAAAGTTCGTCATGAATAATGCTGTGTATTTGTTTTTTATCAATATCAGTTCCCAATGGGCTGTGACTTTCTAAAATTACAGGTAAGCCTTGTCTGATAGCATGTTTTGGAAAGCCAATTGTGCGCGTATATGCAAAATCAACGTTCGAATTTTTGAGATCCTTTGCTGTTTTTTTAAAGTAAAAACTTCTTAAAACATGACTGAAATGCTTTGTATATTTGGTTAGTCGCCAATGTTCAATTTCAAAATAAAAAGGAGATTTTTTGATCTTGAATGGTGTTTTGACGCCATAGAACTGATTAAGTTGTTGTTGATCAAATTGATGGAATTTTTTTGCATCTAAGTTGATGTGTAAAGTGAAGTCGTCAGCAACAATATTCCACGCTTGCGCATTTTTAATGATTTGAATGGAGTGAGCAAAGCGGTTAGGGAAGTTGCAATGCGAAACGTAAGCGACTTTCATATTTATGATCAATAAATTCTTGAGTTAATTGGAACGTTTTTGCATCAACCAAGAAATATATTCAAGGTCATCTAGATCGTCGATATCAGCAGAGCGATTGGCTGGCATTTTATAAGAAACAATTTTTTCACCATATAAACTGCCATATTTTTTTATTGTATTCGGTGTTGTGATCAAAATTGCGGGGCCATTGCGTGCTACATATTGACGTTTTTCTTGCCGTCTAAAATTATTTTCCTTGCTAACGGCGTGGGATACGAATTTTGACTCTGAATGAGCTTCTTCAACCATTAATGATTCAAAGCCAAATTGATGAGGAACATCCATCGTGCTGACTAGTGAATCTGCTTTGCTATTAGTCATTATGTCAATTGCTTGATCAATATCATCAGTTGTTCTTAGTGGCGAAGTAGGTTGTAAATAAACGATGTAGTCAATGGTTTGTTGTTGAGATTTAAAATATTCAATTGCATGTTCAATAACACCAAGAGCGCCACTTCTGTCTGTGGCTAATTCAGCTGGACGCAAAAAGGGCACATCAGCGCCGACATTTTGAGCAATATTTGCAACAGTCTGATCATCGGTTGTAACAATAGCCTGTGATAATAACGTTGAATTCGTTGCTGCTTGAATCGTATATTGAATCAGTGGTTGGCCATTTAAATCGACGATGTTTTTATTGGGAATCCCTTTTGAACCGCCTCGAGCTGGAATCAAACCTAAGATAAATATCTTTTCTTTTGACATAAGAGTTTCGTTTATTCCTTGGTGTTCATTACGATGTTTTTTCGTTATTCAATGATTTGATAACTTTAGCCGGAACGCCGCCCACAATGGTCATTGCTTGTACATCTTTGTTAACGACAGAACCTGCAGCAATGATCGCACCTTCGCCAATGGTAACGCCTTGTGTGATAACACTATTCGCGCCAACCCAAACATCGTTGGCGATATGAATTGGAGCTGAGTGATGTTGACGTGATTCACCAATAACGAGTTCAGCATTTAGCCCTGTTCCAATAATTTTTGCCCCCGTTGAAATGCGCACGCGATCTCCTATAGTAATCACGTCGGCTTTTGCAACAATAGAAGCGTCATGATTAAAAGTAACTTCATCACCAATCGAGACTTGTTGAGGATTAAGGATCGTTACTGGACCATAAAATTTGCTGTTATTGCCCAACGAGTGTAAACGCATTTTCCAAAATCGAAACCAATACCTACGTTTTATTGTCGTCCACTGGGGTTCGAATATACGAGCGATACCAAGCCATGACCAAGCAAATTCAATGGCTGATCGATAAATAGGTTTCAACGTTTTTTTTAGCATGCTCGTGATCGTGCTGATGTTTTTATTGTGTCTAGCTAGCTCAATTGCTTATGATAGCATCGCTTGCACTTGACGGGCAGACGAATCACCTTTGAAAGGTTCGAGTTCAATATTTCTGAGGTGTTGCCGGCCTTTTTGTTGTGGGTCTTCGGCCAATAAAAGTGTCACAGTGCTATCTAATTCATCGAAACTATTTACGATAGCGACGCCACCACTATTTACGACTGGTAGATAATGATCCATTTCATACCAACGTTCGACACTTTCAGTGTAGCTGCGCTTAAGTGTGCCATTAAAAGCAATATTAATAATTTTTTTATCAAGTGCTGCCGCATCTAAGCTAATTGAACCTTGAGTTGCCATGACAATATCTGCATGTTGCAATGTGTTGACCATTGTTTTCATATTGCCCATTTCAGCAGGCATCAGGGTTACATGTTTACCCATTTCTTGCCCTGAAACTTTGGCGTATCGTTCTTGCCAATCTACGTCTTGAGGATGTGGACGAATCAATAAATGAATGTTTCCTCCATAATTTCCGTGATTGATTTGCCTTGCTATATGTTCAACTAAACTTGGTTCATGTGCGCCTAAACGTGCAGCGTTGCCGGCATATAGAAGTACTGTATCGTTTGTATTGATATTGAGTGTGCTTAAGAATTCTTCTCTTGGCTCTATCATTTGTGGATCGTGGTAAACGTCCATTTGAGGCCAACCCACCACTTCAATTAGGCCTGAGTCAATTTCATGGTGTTGTTCTAACTCGTTTTTCATGACAACACTATTGACGATATATTTGTCACAATTTGGACAAATAGGGCCTTTGGTTGTGGGCCTGTCCCAACTGCCTATGACGGCAATATATGGGATTTTTTGTTTTCTTGCGCAAATAGAAAACTCACGAAAAACAGAGTTTTGTACATGCCAAAAAACAAGCTTATCGATCTTATTTTCTTTGAAAAATGCCTGAATATTAGGGTCAGTGACATGATTCTTTGAATAATGAAAATTATAAATCCAGTTATATAAAGCTTTACTATTTGGAAATGGAAAACCGTATTTTTTGCTGACAAAATTGCCCGCTAACTCCTCACGTTGTCGTCTTTCTAGGCTCATTCCTTGTTTGAATTTATGTGCAAAAAATTGCTGTAACTGATTAAACCTGAAAACTGTATTTTCAAAACCAAACCCTAAATATCGACTTAATCGAGTTGTTACAGCCCGGATCACTTTTTGGTGAGGAGGCAAGTGGTTTAAATGTTCTGCAGGCAAAAGAAAACTTCTCCACTCGATATAATCAGGGAGTTGCTGTTGGCTTCCGTCGTCTGGACTTAATACAATGACTCTTTCATAGCCTAATTTTGTGGCGTCTTTA
Source organism: uncultured Arenicellaceae bacterium (assembly GCA_938002995.1). Taxonomy (GTDB): domain Bacteria; phylum Pseudomonadota; class Gammaproteobacteria; order Arenicellales; family Arenicellaceae; genus CALKZN01. The sequence continues at coordinate 5,143 of CALKZN010000046.1, forward strand.
TGCAGCAAGGGAAGTACTTGGCTATTTGCAATTGCACGAAAAGCCATAGAGTTGGGTGCAACAAGAACAAAAGCGCCTTTACTCATTTTTTATTCTCAATGCCTACAGGGTTAAGATTACGCTTTTTCCAATTGTGTTAATTGGATGAATTCATCTTTAGTAATAGCTGTTTTAGTTTTTCTACCGATCAAACTCGCATAATCTGCTGCAGAAATTCCAGAACCTGGTTTTTTATACGCAAACATATCAGCGTTCAATAAAGTTCCTTCAGGAATGTCTGTAGCTGCAACGACACTTTTTTGAAAAATTGTTTTCATATCGATATAAGACGTTAAATCGTCTTTATCGATATTATTTGATTTGATAGCAGTAATTGCTCGAACGCCATTAATCATATCGGCAAATGCAGTTGGTTCAGAAGCCAAGGGCGCATCACTGCCATACATTGCGTTGCTAAAGGTCAAATGTTTCTCAACGCAAGTGGCGCCTAAAGAAACTGCAGCAAATGCAGCGTAATTAGTTTGTGTATGATCTGAATAGCCAACAGGTTTGCCATAGCGTGTTTGCATTTCAGTGATCACATTCAAGCCAACATTTTCTGGAGGGCATGGATATTGTGAAGTGCATTGCATCAGTGTTAAGTCGACATCATTTAGAGCTGTAACGGCTTGGTCTATTTCAGCCCAATTACTCATGCCAGAAGATAAAATTACCGGACGTGATAATTTATTTATAGCTTCTAACATTGGAATATTGGTAACTTCTCCTGAGGGGATCTTGAAACGGCTAACGCCAATATCATCTAACCATTTGACGGCCATTTCTGAGAAAGGCGAAGATATGAATTCAATACCAATGTCATCACAATGTGCTTTGATTTGTTGCCATTGTTCTAGGTTGAAACCGGTACGATTAAAGTAGTCATAACGACTTTCATCAGAAAAATAACCAGGAGAAGGAGCATTTGCTAAGGTTTCATGTTCGGATAAATGCGTTTGATATTTCACTGCATCAGCGCCAAGTTCTTTGGCTAGGTCAGCTAATTTGAGGGCGTTGCCAAAACTGCCGTCATGAACAGAGCCAACTTCAGCAATAATTGAGACATGTTGTGGCGAAAGATGATTAGCAGGTGAATGGTTGTTTTTGGTCATTCTTTTGATTTTTATAAATGAAAAATTTAAACATATAACACAGTAGTGCATATTGTACGTGTTGCGAGCCGATAGCCCAAATCTAAAGCGCCTTTTTGTTTCGCAAACCGAACACTTTGTTTGAGCTTGACTTATAATTGTTCAACTTCGAAGAATAATAGTATTACTAAGCCATTGAACGCTAAACACCCACAAAGTAACGAACAAACGAAGTCGTCTCGTCCTAACCTGCAGTCGAAGCTCGATATTGTCGTCTTATTTTCTCTGGGAATTTCTTTGCAGTTATGGCAAAAAACCGGCCTTGGAGCGAGAGAAAAGGCCTATTACGATCGTATTGTAAAACAAGGCCATAATGTATCGTTGCTCACCTACGGCAAAGATGATTTGCAGTATCAAGATATATGGAAACCTATTACAGTGCTGCCATGGATTGGCAAACTTACGCATTTTGTGAAATATGCCTGTGTTGCGCCTTTTCATCATCGACAGGCTTTTCAGCAAGCCCATATAGTCAAGTCCAACCAATCACAAGGCTCATTGGTGGGTGTGCTGGCCAAACTTGTTAACCCAAAGCTTAAATTTGTATTGCGCTGTGGCTGGGTAAGAACTAAAGACGTCATCAAGAATGAAGAAAAACGGACAGGTATAAAATATTATAGGGCTATTTTCTTTGAATGGTTAGCAGTTAAGTTGGCAAATGCCATTATTGTAGTGACGCAGTCAGATGCGGATTATTTGATTGAGCATTATTCAGCTAATTCGCGGAAAATTCATATCATACCGAATTCCATAGATACTCAGCAGTATCAATATCAACCTTCGAATATCGCACAAAAAATAGCCAAACAAGAAGTGTTGAAACTATTGTTAGTAGGCCGTCTCGTTGAAGCAAAAAATTTCCACAAAGTGTTTACGGTTGTTTCAAAAATCTCTCAAAACATCGAAGTGACAGTGATTGGTGATGGTGAATATAGAGAAGAATTGCAGCGCAATGCAGAATTAGTCGGAATCACTGCGGATTTTCTAGGCAATATTGCCAATGATGAATTAGCAACACACTATGCACAACACGATATAGTCGTTATGCCTGAGGCATGGGGTTCAGGTATGCCAAAAGTAGTGCTTGAAGCAATGGCTTCAGGTGCGTTTATTGTTGCTTCGAATATTCGTTCAGTTCAACAATTGCTTCGTCAAGGGGAGAATGGGTTAATCTGCGAACCAAACACTGAATCAATACAAGCCAGTTTAGAAAAAGTGTTGGCAATGAGTGATCAAGAGTTTACAAAAATTACCGCTACAGCTAGACACGACATTGAATTTCGATATTCAATGGATTCAGCGGTTGAAAAGGAATTGAATCTTTATAGAGCGCTTTTATAAAGAGTGTCAGACTTTTTTCATTAGCTTTTTTGATAGAAATCGAACGATCAAAGGGAAGCTTGCCAGTAATAGTAAAGAAATAAAAATCTGTGGAGTTAGCACATCTCCTACCTTTTCTATTTGATTGAATTGACTGCCGGCATTGACCAGAATGGCAGAAATAGGCGCCATACCAATAATAGTTGAAAGGACAAAAGCTTTTAAACTCAATGCGGTGATTCCAAAGCTAGCATTCAAGGCAATAAAAGGAATTCCAGGAATCATTCGCAGACTAAGCGCGTAGAAAAAACCATTACTATCCATTTCTTTATCAAATTTTTGCATGTATTGAGCAAACTTTTCAGCGATCCAGTCCCGAGCGATATATCGAGCGATAAGAAAGGTGATTGTGGCGGCGATTAAGGAAGTGCTCAGAACTAATATCAAACCAATTCCGAAGTTAAATACAAAACCCGCGGTTAATGACATTAAGGCTGCTGCTGGCAGTGGCAGTGAATACACGAAAACCATAACGCCAAAAGCAATAAAAAAACTACCTAATGGATTGTTATCTACATAGTCTTTTAGAGTGGCGGAAATAGATTGCAGATGAGCAAGGCTTAGCATTTCATGCAAGCCATTCAAATATGCAGCTACAACGACCCCAATTGCGAGAATAATTAGGCCAATTTTTGGCGCGATTTTTGACATGAACATGAAATAGTATTTGGTTCTCAATTATAAGCGGTTTAATTTTCCAGCTTTGGTTTTTTTATAAATCAGAAAGTGCTTTGCTCCCTTCATTAACCAACCATTTGAGTGAACCATCTTTTGAAAAGTTTTACTCGGCAATACAGCGAGTACTTTTTGCGTTATGTTTGATCTTTTTATCACTATTATCTTCCATGCTTTGAACAACTCGATCGATGTCGCTACAAGGGGTGTCTTTTAAAGTAGGGAATGTAATGCTGGTAAGGTTGTTTAGCTGAGCAAGTTCATCAATGTTGGCGATATTTTTATTGCCATGGCCCAGACCAATCCTTTGTAATGAGTCAACATTAGCCAGAGGACTAGCATCTTGGACATCGTTATCGGATAACGAAATAGACTCTAATTTTGTAAATGCCTCGATGCCAGCTACGGAAGTGATGCCTTGTCGATGACATTCCAAGTGCTTTAAGTCTGCTGCACTTTGTATATGACCTGAGCTGTCGCTAATGCCAAAGTATTTAGAAATATTACCGATTACACATTTCTTAAACGCCTCATCCTCAAGAGGCATTTGATCAACTGAGGCTAAGAGTTGTTCTTTGTAGTTACTGATATTTCCTTCGATTTTTGCATTTTCGCGTTCGTAAGTTTCTTTAATGTCTTTTTGTTGAGTGACGCCGGTAAGGCCAAAATGTTTGATAATGAAAGGTAAAGCAAGGGCACAAAAGATAAGAGTGAATACTAGGCGGGCGCTTAATTTCATAATAATTTTTTATTGTTGTTAGTGAGAATATGTTTTGATTTTAGAGTGCTTATGAGCTCTTCCGCAACTTAAATAATAGATGATGCATAAAAATTACTTTGCCCCTCATCTTCAGAGGAAGGTTCTAATTGTTTTCACCACTCCAGTCTAAATTTGCATGGTAATCATCAAGTGCTGCAGACTCTTCACTAGTCAATGGATCTCCATCGCGTTCTTTCATTAGTGCAGAGGTGACTTTATAGGTTTTCTTGCCGCGACAGTGCATAAGGCTTAAATTATTCGAAGTTGGGCCTTCGATGTTTTCTTTCATACTTTTTAAGACTGTTTTTGCCTCATAACAATAGGTTTGTAACATGTGAGGAAAACTAATTTTTTTGAGATTGCTTAGTTGTGCAAGAGAATCAATATTTTGAATATTTTCATTTCCACCTTTCAAATAAATGTTGGTAAGTGTGTTGATTCTAGAAAGCGGTGTTGCATCTTGAATGTCGCTACCAATGATGGTGACTTCTTTTAAACTAGAGAGTTTCTCGACCCCTTCTAGTGAAGTGATCTTGTAAGCATTGCATTGCAATTTCGTTAAATTAGCAACGTTTTTTTTATTGGCTGAGTCAGAGCCTTCTTTGATTTCATCAAACACACATCTTTCAAGCTCTTTATCAGGAAAGTTAACCGCTGTAATAGAATCGCTCATTAACTCACCAGAACTTTTTGGTTTAGGAGATATTTCCTCAACAGTGGTTTCAGTTTGCGCAACTTTTTCAATGCTTTCATCTGTGTTGTTGCTTTTTTGAGTGAAATAAATGGCAACGCCTATAGCGACTATGATCAGTAATATACGAGGATTGATTATCATGAAGGTTTAATTTTATAGTTTATAAATAAGAGTAGCTTAAAGAGTGGCTATTGCGCCTTTTTTTACGCCTTCAAAGGCTTTCACTCGAATATCTGAATTCGGCCGAGCATCTTTTATTTTTTTAGCGATATGTTCAGCAATGCATTCAACGGTTGAGTCAGATTCAATGAAATGAATACGGTCTGTATCGAGTTCAATTTCAAAATGCCCTTGTGGAGCATCATATGCAAACCGTGTTCGTTGATTTGTTTGCTGAGTGATGTCATCGGAGCTGCCAATATAAATATCAGTTAACTCATCAGTCCAAAATTGTTCCCACGTTTGGCTGCGTTTGCCGTTTTCCCATATTTCAATGCGAGAGCGGTGGCCGTGGGCAATGCGCTGGCAATTACCATCATGTTTTTTTAATCCATGGCTATAGCAATAGAAAGAAGCTTTATCATCTTCTTGTCTAAATGTGAGTTCAAGGCCTTCGACATTATTAGGCAAATGCGGTTTTATTTTTGACTTTAGAAAATTGATCACTGAATCATGCGTTACTGATTCACTATCAATCAAGCATAAGGCTTCGTTCGGAGAGGTGTGTTGAATAATTGCATCCTTGTTATTCTTAAATTCAAGCTCAGTGTGCTCATCAGAATGGATTATTTTTAAACCTTTGTATTGGCTTGGGATGACTAAGGCATGATCAACTTCAGAATCAATGATTTGTTTCACTTGTTTCTTTACATGGCCAAAGTCAAACACCATGCTTTGTTTGTCTAATTCACCAAAAAGTTCGATGTCGACGATCCAGCTGGCGCCAGTTAATCCACGATCAGGATCTAGTACTGAGCAGTCAATCACAGTCAGGTTATCTACAAAAAGATGAGGCATAGTATTGTGTCAGAGTGTTGCGTCAAAAATTAAATGAACAATTAAGATGAATAAACCGAATAAGGTACGCCATTTTAGCAGATTTTCGTTACAATCCGGTCCTGTATATCTGCAAAATAAAACCTAAACTTCAGACCAAATACCACAACTATAATCTAATGACAGTCACTCGCTTCCCTCCTAGTCCAACAGGCTACTTACATATTGGCGGTGCACGCACCGCACTTTACTCTTGGCTGCATGCTAAACAAAATAATGGCACATTCATTTTACGTATTGAAGATACTGATTTAGAACGCTCAACCCAAGAATCAGTTCAAGCAATTTTAGACGGTATGGAATGGTTAGAGTTGGACTATGATGAAGGTCCGTATTATCAAACACAACGCTTTGATCGTTATAAAGAAGTCGTTCAACAACTCTTAAACGATGGGCATGCCTATCATTGCTATTGTAGCAAAGAAGAAGTCGATATCATGCGCGAAGAACAACGAGCCAAGGGCGAAAAGCCTCGTTATGATGGTCGTTGTCGGCATCGCACAGAACCTGTTGATGGCGTCAGTCCAGTGGTGCGATTTAAAAACCCACTTGATGGAGATGTTGTCATTGAAGACCTAGTTAAAGGTAATATCATCATCAATAATCGCGAATTAGATGATCTGATCATCGCTCGAAGCGACGGTGTGCCAACCTACAACCTCACAGTGGTGGTTGATGATTTGGACATGAACATGACCCACATCATTCGTGGTGATGATCATATTAATAACACGCCTCGCCAAATCAATATAATGCGTGCATTGGGGGCCGATGCTGATGGTAAAGAACTGCCAAAATTTGCGCATGTTCCAATGATCTTAGGAGAAGATGGTAAACGTCTTTCTAAACGTCATGGCGCAGTCGGAGTTATGCAATACCGTGACGAAGGCTACTTGCCTGAAGCCTTATTAAATTATTTGGTAAGACTCGGTTGGTCACATGGCGATAAAGAACTATTCACGCGACAAGAGCTATTAGAGCTTTTTCGTATTGAAGATGTCAATCGTGCGGCTTCTATCTTCAATGCTGAAAAATTATTATGGATTAACCATGAGGCGATTAAAGCGTTGACCGGCGAAGAATTAGCAATCAAAGCAGATTGGCATTTTTCACAAAAAGGCATCACGATTGCGGATGAGCCTCTTGCAGGGCAGGCGCTAGAGCTTGTTAAAGAACGCACAAAAACATTATTAGAATTAGTTGATCAAACACGCTTTTTCTTCAAAGATATCGAAGAATATGATCCTGCTGCATTGAAAAAATGGGTCAAAACTGCAACACCAGATATATTGACTGAAGTGTATAAACGCCTTGAGGCTTTATCAGACTGGACGGCGGAAAATTTACATCATGTTGTGCAATCAACCGTTGATGATTTGGAAGTAGGATTTGCTAAAGTTGCTCAACCTATTCGTATAGCTGTCACAGGCAGTACTCAATCACCTGCAATTGATCAAACCTTGTTAGTCTTAGGCCGTGACACGACATTGGCTCGTGTACATAAGGCGAATTCTGCGTTTGAACAAGCAGTAGTGGCAAGACAAGCATAGAAGA
>CALKZN010000047.1 GCA_938002995.1 uncultured Arenicellaceae bacterium
CTTACTCCCACCATCGGTTAATAAAACCCAACCAATTGAGGATTTTTTATTCAATACACAGTCTGGATATTGCGAACATTATTCATCAACTTTTTCGACGCTAATGCGTTGGCTTAAGGTCCCCACTAGAATAGTTGCAGGGTTTCAAGGAGCTGATTACAATGAACAAGGCGGTTTTTATGAGGTTCGTTATTCAAGCGCTCATGCATGGAGTGAAATATGGACATCCGATGATGGCTGGATAAAAACAGATCCAACTGCAGCAGTTGCACCAGAACGAATCGAATTTGGCATGGAAGCATTACTTGCACTAATGAGACTGAACAATAGAAATAGTTTCAATAGTGGTGACTATAGTCTTAATAAATTACGCGACGCATTGAGTCCATCAGGCATGTTTTTTTCATTGCAAGGAGCTAAACGTTGGCTAGACTCTGTAAACCATTCATGGGACAAATGGATTGTGAATTATGATTTTAAACAACAAACAAAATTATTAAAAAAGCTTGGTTTAGAAACAAAAAATCAATATCTTACTTTAACGATATTACTTGGCATTATTTTAATATTTTTCACAACTATCATCGTTTGGTTAATATGGCCAAAACGCATCAAACGATCAGCTCTTGATCAATCTTACTTTCTGTTTAAAAAGAAAATATCAAAATTAAATATTCTAATTATAGATAGCGAAGGTCCCTACTCCTTCTCCAAACGCCTATATATATTACTACCCAACTACAAAACTGACATTCAACAGATTTGCCAGTATTATATCGAAAATAAATATCAAAATGATGACCGTAATTTATCTAAATTCACCGCCGCAGTTAAAGCGTTTCAACCTAATCTTAACTAGTACCATATTAACAAATTGACTTTAAGGAAATAAATATGCAGCTCTTACATGATAACTTTTTCATTGCCGGACAACTCACAGCTAAAGACTTTATTACCGCAAAAGAGTTAGGTATTTCAATGATAATTAATAATCGGCCGGATGGAGAAGAATCTGGAATTTTATCTGTTAGCGAAGCACAAAAATTAGCTGCAGAAAACAATATTCAATATTTATACTTACCCATGGCTAACGGGAAACCATTGCCAGAGGACTTAATACCTAATATGCAACTTGCTTTGAGCGAACAACACGAATCCAGAAATAAAGTATTAGCTCATTGTCGTACGGGCACTCGATCTAGCTTCTTATGGGGTGCTGTTCAGATTATCGAAGGGAAAAAAAATGTTCAAGAAATTATTACAATCTGCTCTGAGTCAGGAATCAATCTAACGGGCTTCGCACCTTTTCTTCAAGGCTTAGAAAGCTAACAGTTTACTGTTCAACAAATAGCCTATAACACTGCCATCTTTAGCGCTAATCAATATCAAAACTTCCTTCAATTTTCCTCGTAGAATCGCGTAATGAAGGCTCTGATCATTGATTTGAGCTTTAGTATCATCATCACCAGAATCTGCAATTTTTTTAGTATTTTCAAGGATTACGCCAATATTTTTTGAATACTTACGATAGCTTTTTACATCGGCTGCTAAACGCCCAGGATCTCCCTTTTGAGATTGCAGAATATAAGTAAATTCATCCAATTCCGGTTGTTGCGACCGCTCTTGAAACACAAATTGTGGACGATCAAATAAACCTATCTTGGGTATATTTTCAGGTATTTGTTGTTGACCTATTTCACTATAAACAACTACTTCAGCAATATTATGCCCTAATACTGCATAAACTGGACGTTCAGAATAAATAACATAAGAGCCATAACCCAATGCTCCAATTTGTATACCAGCTACTACTATCAAATCAAACATCATACCTTTCTTGCCAGATTTGAATAAAAATAATGTCAACAACGGTCCTAAGATGACATCAACACCTGCCATGATGTAAACGATCTTGCCAACACCTTGCGCATGATTAAATGGGTAAGCGTACCAAATCAAGAAAACAAGCGCTAAAAATAGTGAAAAAACAAAAATACTAATTGCCAGATGGATAGAAGCGGCTTTATAACGACTCATATTATTTATACAGTTTTATACCAAAGGTTCAGTAAGTAGTAAATTACTCATTTTCTCAAAAAGTTCAAGCCTAATTTGCATAACATCTATAATACTTGAAGAAATACCTTAATAAGTTCTCTTCATTAAGGATGTGTATTTCATTAACTTTCGATCAACAGGTATACTCCCCACCTCAAATCAAGTCACAGTATCATTTATCATGTCACAAAAAGTTGGTTTTATTAGCCTGGGTTGCCCTAAGGCCTTAGTTGATTCAGAGCGAATCCTTACTGAACTACGTAAGGATGGTTATGACATTGTGCCTAGCTATAATGATGCTGACATGGTCGTTGTAAACACCTGTGGCTTTATTGATTCAGCAAAACAAGAATCTCTAGATGCTATCGGCGAAGCGTTAAATGAAAATGGTAAAGTCATCGTTACTGGTTGCATGGGAGCAAACTCGAATGACATCACTGATGTTCACCCCAGCGTTCTAGATGTATCAGGCCCTCATGCCTATGAACAAGTCGTTGGCGCTGTTCACCAACATTTACCCCCTAAACGTGACCATAATCCCTATGTCGACTTAATGCCACCAACAGGCATCAAGCTTACTCCTAGGCACTATGCTTACTTAAAAATCTCTGAAGGCTGCAACCATCGATGTACTTTTTGTATTATTCCATCCTTTCGGGGTGATTTAGTTAGCCGACCAGTCAATGATGTATTAGCTGAAGCCGAAGGCTTAGCCTCTTCTGGAGTGAAAGAGCTATTAGTCATTTCTCAAGATACTAGCGCCTATGGCGTAGACACAAAATATAAAACCGAATTTCATAACGGCACCCCTGTTAAAACGAAAATGCTTGATATGTGCGAGCAACTCGGGAAATTAGGTATCTGGGTAAGATTACATTATGTATATCCATACCCTCATGTTGATGATGTTATTCCTCTAATGGCTGAAGGAAAAATACTGCCTTATCTCGACATACCTTTTCAACATGGTAGCCCTAAAATTTTAAAAGCCATGAAACGTCCTGGCGCTATCGACAATACTTTAGCAAGAATCAAAAAATGGCGTGAAATTTGTCCTGAACTAACAATTCGTTCGACTTTTATCGTTGGCTTTCCTGGCGAAACCGAAGAAGATTTTGAAATGTTGCTCGACTTTATCAGAGAAGCTCAGCTGGATCGTGTTGGCGCTTTTGAATACTCCCCAGTTGATGGCGCTAAAGCTAATGAACTTGAAGGCCATGTCCCTGATGATGTAAAAGCCGATAGAAAAGCAAGATTCATGCAAGTTCAAGCTGAAATCAGCAAACAACGCCTACAGGCAAAAGTTGGTAATACCATAGACGTCATTATTGACGAAGTTGACGATGAAGGCTCCATCGGTAGAGGCAAAGCTGATGCACCTGAAATCGATGGCTTAGTTTACCTGAATGGAGAAACGCAACACCAAGCTGGCGAAATCATCCAAGTTAAGATTACCAATGCAGATGAATATGATTTATGGGGCGAATCAATTCTTCAGAATGCACATTAAAACCTTAAAAGCCGTTTTTTATTTTGAAACCACTTCGAATCGGTTTTTTATTGCAAGGCAAGGAATGCCCGCAATGGCAATATGAAATCCTAAAGCGTGTAGAAAACACATCAAATCTTGAGGTGAGTTTAATTGCCTTTAATGGAGAATTTCAAGCTAACAATAAACACCAACAAAACCTTAATGATACAGACAGCCCATCTGCATCAAGCACAAGTGATAATGCGACAGTCAAACTAGCGCAAAAAATACTATCTCCATTTCGCCGAGCATATTCATTACTCAATCCGTTTGCTTATGGCATCCCTAGCCTGTATCACCGTTTTGACGAAAAATATAATGCTGATTTAAAGCATTTATGGAAGAAAAAAGCCATCGATGCACACATCAATGCTTCAAAAATAGTACTTCAACCTATTCGCAAAGGCTTCACACATTACTTTAATGAAACAGATATTCAAACCATCAAGGATAATGATTTAGATGTCATTATCCGCTTTGGCTTTAGCATTATTCGTGGTGACATTCATAAAACCGCTCGACTGGGTATCTGGTCATTTCATCATGGTGATAACCGCTTCTATAGAGGTGGCCCACCAGGGATTTGGGAGCTAATCAAAGGCAAGCCAGAAATTGCCGTGACTCTACAGCAACTGAGCGACGTATTAGATTGTGGCAATACCATTGGCCGATCAACTCATCGAGCTGATCTATATTCTGTTTTGAAAAATAAACATCTGATTTATTCAAGCTGTGGCGATTTATTATTACAAAAATTGCAACAAGCCCAATCAATGGGATTTGAAAGTATAAAAAATACTGCCCTATTCAAAGAAGATATACCAGATACCAAGATATTAAAATCTCCAAGAAATTTTGAGTGTCTATCATTATTAATCACGCTCATTAAAAACTATATCGGCCTACGTTGGCCTAGAAACAAGAAAATACGATGGTTTCTTGCTGTCAAACCAGTTGACAAACATTTTGATCAATTTGATCACGCAAAACTCATTACATCTCCTAAAGATCGTTTTTATGCCGACCCATTCATCATAAGCGTGGAGCAGGAACCCAAGAAAAAGAAGACATTTATTTTCTTCGAAGAACTTATTTATACACAAAAAAAAGCCCATATCAGTGTTGGTGAATTAATCAATGAAGAACTAATCAATATAAAACCTATTATTCAAGAAGAATTCCACTTGTCTTATCCATATACTTTCAAAGACAATGGCGATTGGTTTTTAATACCTGAATCTCGACAAAATAAAACGGTTCGTCTCTATAAATGCACTGATTTCCCTTATCAATGGCAATTGGAATCCATCATTATTGAGGATATTGAGTTGTTAGACTCAAGCATTCATAAACAAGATGGCACTTACTTTCTTTTCGCCAATAAATACCAACCTAATCGAGATACCAGCAATGAATGTTTGGTTGTTTATTTTTCAGATAGTTTGACTGGAGAATGGCACGCTCACCCGCTTAATCCATTAGTAACTAATATTACCAATAGTCGGCCTGCTGGTAAGCTATTTGAGCATGATGGCAAACTTATCTTGCCTACTCAAAATTGCGCACTTCGTTATGGGTATGCTATCAACTTCAATGAAATTGAAATTAGTAAAACTCATTTCTCAATGAAAAGAGTTTCAGGCTTATCTCCTGATTGGCACAAAAACAACTTAGGTTCACATACCTGGAATAGTGATGGAGAAACAGTCGTAATTGATGGTCATCACTACATAGATGCCTAGGTTATTAGCACTAGACTTATTGGGCAGTTTTTAATTAGATGTTAAATAATGAACTAAAAATGATTAAATCATCTTTTCCCAAAATAAAGCATTACCCATTTCAGGGTCTAATTCATACGCGTTGAAGCCAAACCTTTGGTAAACTTTTTTTGCAGAATCATTGCCTTGAAGTACCTCTAAAGTCAGCTTGCAACAACCTCGTTCTTTAGCCGTTGTTTGCACTTGTTGCAACAATTTTTCAGCTATGCCATTGCCGCGATAACCTTCACGGATAATAACATCATGAATATTCACAAGAGGCCGGCATTTAAATGTCGAAAACGCCTGAAAACAATTTGCTAGTCCAATGGGAACGCCTTCATTAAATGCCAATACAGAAAATGCGCCATGATATTTTTGTAATTCCGTTATCAAGTTTTTCAAGACAAACTCAGACAAAGGTTCTCCACCGCCCATTGGATCACGGGCGTAATGGTCTAATAGGCCAATAACTGCTTGAGCATCTTGACGGTTTTGATAGTCTGCGACTCGTACGACCGCATCATTAATATTTTTAATTTCCATAGACATAAATTTTACATGGAAATGTCATCATTGAATCACTAAAATCACAGCATTATTATGAAATCTATTCTCTATTTTGATGGCAATTGCCCACTCTGTGCAAAAGAAATGGCATTACTAAAAAGGCTCAAAAATTCTGAGCTTGAATTAGTTGATCTATGGCACGCTCAAATAGATATACCTAGTGATGACCTTCTCAAAGTTTTACATTTACAAACACCACAAGGCGAATGGAAAAAAGGTCTAGATGCGAATGTGGCTGCTTGGCGTCACACACCAATCGGATTTTTATTTATCCCACTTAGATGGCCAATCATCGGGCCTATTGCAGATAAAATTTATTATCGTTGGGCAGAAAATCGATTTTGTAAAATAAAATCAAAAGGAGGTTAATTTTTAGACTCTATTTATTTCGACAAGCCTAGAAAAATAGTTTCTGTAATAGCATCTATATATTCAATGTAGTCTTCAACCTGACTAAGTGAGCCCTGAGCAAGTGAATCGACATTGATTATTTTAAAAGGTTTTTCTCCCGCCAAGGATTGAATCGCGCGATCAGAATATTGTTCCTCTTTGATAATGATATTTACATCATTAGCTCTACGAATTTTTTTCAACATAGAAAGATGCTTAGCGCTGGCACTGATTTCCCCATCTTTTAAAACAGTGCCTTTAGACTCTAAGCCATACTGTTCTTCAAAATATTGTAATCCGTCGTGTAAAACAAAAAACGGAGAATCTAAGACTTCCATCATTTTTTTTGCTTTTTTCATCGAATGTTTAATCAAATGTTGACTAAAAATTTCATAACGCTCTTGATAGATCACTTCATTTTCAGGTCGAAACTTCGTCAATTCATCGCGAATTTTCATTAGCATCACAATCGCATTATCAGGGTTTAACCAAAGATGCCAATCAACACCAGAATGATTATGCCCATCATCATTCGTTTTTGGTTCTTTTCTAAACAACTTATCGTGAGCTACGTGAGGAGACTGTCCGCTTTCTCGAACACTTAATAATCGTAAACCACTAGTATCGCCAATAGCGATATATTTATATTTTGAGTTATCACTATTTTTGATTTTCTTTAGAAAATATTCAAAACTATCATCAATATAAAAAATAATATCCGCCTGATCGACTTTTTTCCGCTGCGAAGGCTTCAAGGAAGCAATATGATGATTTTGGTTCTTTTCAAGCAATACTTCTATAGAATCATCATCGCTTATAATTTCATTAACCAACAATGCTAAAGGCATAATTGAAGTGACAATTTTTGTACCTTTTTTTTGCTCTGAATCTGCCGCTAGAACTTGGTTGTTGGTCAAAAAAATCACCATAAAGGCAATCAAAACACCCCATACAGGTTTAACCGATGTGTGGCTTGTATATGTTTGGAGAAATTGTTTAATCATTACGTCAAATGTTTATAAGTGGATAGACTGATTTATTTTTAGACTTATTGCATAATGCAATAAAATCAAAATGATGAATACTACTTCTTAAGACCCTGTGATCAACTTAATTCATGCAGAAAATTTATCCGTCATTCATAACGGCAAAACCGTTTTGGAAGATGTGAGCTTATCGATTAGCGAAAAAGATTTTATCACAATCGTTGGTCCAAACGGTGCTGGCAAATCCATCTTATTAAAATGTTTGATTGGCATGCTGCAACCAACAGAAGGCTCCATTAAAACAAGCGAAAACCTACGCTGCGCGTATGCGCCACAAGACTTCAGTACAGAGAATACACTACCAATTTCTGTCAAAAAATTTCTAACGTTAAATAATAAACTGAGTCAAGACGAGCTCAATACGGTTGCCGAAGAAACCAATATTACTAATCTATTGAACCGCCAAATTCACTCACTCTCTGGCGGCGAACGCCAACGAGTCCTACTTGGCAGAGCATTAGCGAAAAAACCTAACCTACTCGTTTTAGATGAGCCTGCGCAAAATCTTGATGTCAATGCTCAACAATCCTTCTATGAATTAATAGAGAACATTTATGAAAATCGAGAGCTTAGCATTTTAATGGTCTCTCATGAACTTCATCTTGTGATGGCATGTTCAAAAAAAGTGATCTGCCTCTACCATCATGTTTGCTGTTCTGGCACCCCTCAATCAGTTGTTAATGACCCTGAATTTGTAAAAATATTTGGTCCTGAGATGTCAAGAAGGATGGCGATTTATCATCATGAACATGACCACTCTCATAGTCATACACATGATGAAAACTGCCAACATATTTCGCATATTTCATAATTTTCTCCACCCATAATCTTTGCCACTAAGACAACTCAACTTCAGCGCTATTACGACACTTTAAAGACAATTTATTTCAATGGAAGATTTTCTAATACACGCACTTATTGCAGGACTAATTGTTGCGATTGTTTGCGCGCCATTAGGCTGCTTTGTCGTATGGAAACGTATGTCCTATTTCGGAGATTCTTTAGCGCATTCAAGTTTACTTGGCATTGCTCTAGGTCTTTTGCTAGGCACCAACATCAGCGTTACTATTCTCATTGTCGCATCAGGATTTGCTGTATTACTCCTGTGGCTACAACAACAACGCTTGCTGGCAACCGATACCCTTCTAGGCATTTTATCGCATGCTGCATTGGCAGTAGGCTTGATTATGATAAGTTTGATAGATAATCAAAATATTGATATCTACAGTTATTTATTTGGTGATATCTTAAGTGTAGGAAAGAAGGATCTTATCGTCATTTCCATTGGCGGCGCATTAGTATTAAGCCTTTTATATACTTTTTGGGAAAGGTTTACCCTCATTGCGCTCAATGAAGAACTTGCTCAAGCGGAAGGTGTTTCAGTTATAAAAATGAACCTTCTGTTCACACTGTTAATGAGTATAGTAGTTGCTATTTCAATCCAAATTGTTGGGATCCTTCTGATTACCTCGATGTTAATCATCCCTGCAGCAGCAGCTAGACAGTGGGCACAATCTCCGCAACAAATGGCTTTTTTATCTATGCTCATTGCTGCCATTGCCGTCATCTTAGGCCTCGGCAGTTCATACTTTTGGGATATTCCTTCTGGTCCGGCAATCGTGGCATCTGCCAGTGCTGTATTTTCCTTTTCAGCCTTAACAAAAAGCCTTACTTCTTAACCTGTTTCTCGAATAAACTTATATAAAACCATTCCTTGGTCTAGTGATTTAATGTACATCTGCCAACCATGCAGGGTTTTCATTTTGTTGGAAATCTTCCCATAGCTTCGCCAACACTGGACAATTCAATTTATCCTTAAGCAAAAAAACCTGTTGCGGCAATGTCATGCTATTCATGTTTAAATTCACACCATAAGTGGACTTCGCATAATTTATTGCATTCAATAAATAATAATCAGACATCGAATAGTTTCCTGAAAGAACTCGTAAATTTATTTGATATGTCTATTATTACAGTTGTTCAGTGAAGAAAAAATAAGCGCCCGTCTACTTTTACAATGCTTTACATTTGAATGGTGCAGTCATACTGCACCTAGTAGCTAAAATTTAACGGATAAAAGCTTTATATTCTATCCTCCAAAAGGCAAAATTTTTGCTCGTCGCTGCTCTACAAGTTCAGTGTTTTGTTTTTCCTTTTTACTCACAATTGCATCGTCACTACCTTCAATCAAAACACCACGATAATAACGCGCTTCTTTTTTATCTTTAGTTGCATCATTTTGCACATTTGATTCTTCAATTTTTTCACCCAAACTAGGGTCAATTTCAAGTTGATAGGCATACCAATATTTTTCAATTTCAGGCGAATTCAATGCAGACATAGCTTTCTGAATTATTTGATCTAGATTCGGGTGGTTTTCGTCGATTTGTATATCGTAGACAGCATCTATATAGCGCGCTGCGTTGACTAAACTTTTACTGCTATTTCCCATTTTCCTGTCCCCTTTTAACTACTACCCATTTATTTAACATATCTGCCCCAAACATATATGTCGCCGTAAGGTATACCTTACCAAGAAATTATAGCCCTTATTAGGAGAAAAGTAACCTTTGTTAGATATTATGTACAAATATGGCAATAAAATTCAAAGTACGACCCAAAGAAAAGTAGTATTCACCTACATCTTCGGCATATTGGCCAAAACATCTTCATAATGTTTTGAAACACGTTCTAGATCCACTTGATTCAAAAAAGATGAATAAGCCATATAGCTAAACAAAAACCCCATATCTGCGACCCAACTGGGTAAATATTTAGGTTTTTGGCATAAACCAACACGATGCATTTCACCGATGACTACAATGTCATCCAAATCTAATTTTCCACAAAACAACATAGGAATACAATCAGCACGATTTGCAGCAACCGCAACACGCAAAAAGTTATGCACCCGAACCAAACCATCTAAATAAACAATATCTTTAGTAAAAGGCGCCCCTCCAGATATGACTCCACCACGAAACACACGCTGTGTATTTTCATAGCTCTGATCTTCGTTGCCTTCAGTTTGCTCAAGAAAATATTGATAAACCTCTACAAAATCAGCGCCATCCATGCTCATTTGAATACCAATCATTCGATCAGATAAACGACGCATCCGATTTATGCCCATAGTCCCTGTAATAAACTCAGCAAAAACAGCCAAACCTTCTTGAGTTTTCGTCGTTCCCGCATGGCTTGCTCCTAAGGTAGGTAAAAATGTTTGAGCCTTACCATTCAAAGCCGTTGCCACATGAATCGACGCTTCATGTTGAATCAATTGTTCGATACTTCTTTGCGTAAATTGCGCTGACTTTCTCAAACGAATACGACTGACACTGGCCGACGCATTTGAACTCAATGTTTCTGATAATTGTACTTTCGGACTATCAGCGCCAAACATTTGTTTGGCTCGTCGTTTTATCTCACTCTTAGCTACCGATGAAGATACATATTCGGCATTGATACTAGGAACATATCTTCCTTCAAGTAAGCTGTTGAATTTCTCAGCTAAGGACAAGGAAGTTGTTTCTTGGTCATGCAGCAATTGGCTAGGTTCACCATATAGTTCCACTGAACAATGACTAAAATTTTCAGTACCTACCAATGACAACATATTTATCGTTGTTTTAGCCACCTGAACATGTTTCTTTAACCAATCATCAAAAATAGAATCTTGGATTTTATTTTCCAACGCCTGTAGTTGCTGCAACATTGCTTTGCCATCAAAAGCGGCGTAACTCACTTTCGGCAGCATTCTTGCATTATTTTTAAAAAAGTTATCTTTGACCTCATGATCCCAACGTAGATACTTCAATATTGACACTTTCCGAATGATAGAGTGCAGCTCGTGGCTTAAACCAGAAATACGTTGTTTTTCAGCGTTAGAAATCATTATTTAGCGTCATGGGTAAAATACATCGTCAGTATATAACGACATGATAAAATCAAATTTGGATGCCTCTTACTTCTCACTATAAAGGACACGATACGTTTTGAACACAACATCAACCCGCACAATTATTGGCTCAGAAGAATGGTGCAGCTTACCAGAACTTGATGTTCCTGCAATAAAAGCACATATCAATTCCTGTCTTTCAATTTCTTGTCTGCGTGTATATAACTTACAAACGTTTATGCAGAATGATGCCTTGCATGTGCGTTACGACATCCACCCATTGCAACACAATTTATCCATTCGAATTCGCTGCCAGTCATTAATCACTGATCGTAAGCAAGTTAATAATACACGCTGTTATGTCATTCAAACTCACTTACAACTCGGCGACATTGTAAAAACTGTTGACATTGCCTTAGTCACAACAGACATCAACGAATTTCGATTTAACCTCAATGCAGATGCCATTGGTAATTGCTTAATCGATTTGCAGCGTAAGTGCTTATTAGGCAAAAAAAAGCCACAAGAACTAAAAGATGTCTATGGAAATTTTAGTGAACAAAAAACTCGCTTAAAAATAGGTATTCTTGCCACCAATAAAAACCTCTACAGCCATCAACGCATGATCGAGGCTGCCCAAGAGCGAGGTCACGATATTCGGTTTTACAATATTGAAGAATGCTTTTTCAAGCTAGACTCTAGCGCACCTGAGATTCACTATCGCGGCGAATTACTCAATGAATTGAATGCCATCATTCCCCGAATTCGTCCTGCACTCACATTCTATGGCTGTGCGTTGACGCGACAATTTGAAAGTATGGGCATCTTCAGCCTTAATAGCGCAAATGCTATTTCGCGTTCACGAGATAAGCTTGAGTCTTTACAAATATTGCAAAAAAATGGCCTCGCTATTCCACGCAGCGCCTTCTCTTCTTCACAAACCCACAACCAAAAGCTCATTGAGAGTGTTGATGGTGCGCCACTGATCATCAAGCTACTCTCTGGCACTCAAGGGCAAGGTGTCATATTGACTGATAGCCATCGTTCAACTGAAAGTGTCATCGAAGCCTTCCAAACCTCAAAAACCCCTATCTTGATCCAAAAATTCATCAAAGAATCCAAAGGTCGTGATTTACGTGTTTTTGTCATTGATGGAAAAGTCATCGCCGCTATGGAAAGAATCGCCGCCGAAGGAGAATTCCGAGCTAATGTTCATAAAGGTGCCAGTGTTCGTAAAATCGTACTCGACGAAAAAGAACGACTACTAGCCATTCAAGCAGCCAAAAGTTTCGACCTTCATGTTGCTGGCGTCGATATAATTCATTCTGAAAACGGTCCAATGGTTCTTGAAGTCAATTCCTCACCAGGCTTGGAAGGCATCGAAGAAACCACCGACAAAGATATTGCAAAAGCAATGATCAAGGCAATTGAAAGGCGTTTAAATTAGCATTGGCCTATGTCAGTTATTTGCGGTGAGTTCAAATAGGTGTTAATAATGTTATAACTAAACAAAAATGGTGGCTATGGGTGGAATAGCCACCATATTAATGATTTCTAGTATTTTCATACACTTAATTTACTACAAAATCATGGATGTATATAACCTTTGTAACAGATTAATATTTGTCTTCATATAACATAAGTACGATCAAGCGAATATTCATTGTAAGTGCAATTTAGTAATGTCACATTTTAACTAGATTGAAATGTCACAATCCTCTGTAATTGGAACGAAAAAGGAGCTAGATTAATTCCTTCTTAAATTTCCGGTTTACTTAAATAAGTATTCAATAAACACCCCCTATTTTTATTCTAGCCATCCTGCTTATTTGTTGGGTTTTAAATCTTATATTATAGCGTTCCATAATCAGATGATTTTTAAACACTACTCAATTACGGAATTAACGAATTATGGATAAATACAAAGTCGCGATATACGCTTTATTCAACACAAACAAAACGGATGATGACTCGAACCAACAAGACCCTGAGAATCAATTGCGCCAGATGCGTGAATATTGTGATTGTGGGTGCCAAAGCTAACCAATCATAAAAGGATATATTGACCATGCTAGTGGCTATAAAAATTCACGTGATGCGTTTCATTCCCTTTTAAACTATCTAGGTTGCTTTGATATGGTTGTGTTTAGGCCGTTGGATCGCTTTTCGCATGAGAGCACGTTCCTATCCTAAAATAACTTGATCATCTTGATGAATGGTTTTTTCCATCAAATTACTCAAGGAGTTGTAATTATAACTTCCATAAAATTACTTGCAAGAACACGAAAAGAAACCATAATAGATGGAGCTGTAGGGAATGTGACCCTTAATTGAACTGAGATAACAACCCCGGTAGGGCAATTCCCTAGATTTGGATTAGTGCCTAAAGTACCAAAAACACCGATCTCTCCTGTTAAACGGTCAGTTATTGTATACGTTGCATTTCCTGGTATAGGAGTGCTAGTTATATCATAACTTCTTCCGCCAGAAGTTAAAGCACCTGTGCCAGCAACTGTACAATCAAGTGTAATTCTTGTCCGATTAACAGAAGAATTTGAATTCTCAGAGACTTCTGGTTCTGGTTCTGGTTCTGAAACGACAATCACACCAATCCTACTTGACTCTCCATCATCAATTTGCAACCCAACTAGATAAGAGCTTGCAATGTCGTAACCATGACGAACAGTTCCAGAGCCTCGAATTCTGGTTGTATGCCCATCGCCCCAATGTATTGTGCCTGTTATCTCTTCACTACCGAGATTGTATGTCACACTAGCGGCATCTCCAGCAATTAGTTCGGTGCTTTGTATCGTCACTATCGCACCATCTTCTGTCACCATTGTTGATTCATCTGAGCTGTTTTCAGATGAACTATTACCCCCACCGCAGGCACTTAGGGTTAAAGCAATACACAAGATCAATAGAGGTTTTAATGTTTTCATAGTCAAGCAATATTTAAGGTTGAATAAAAAACATTATGCTAATTAATGAATAGTCTAAGGTAGGAAAATCCCGCCAACCTCTAGCATTTTTCCGCCAAAATGGCTTAATCATGCGTTTTTAGACTCTCTGATCACGCCGGCATCATTCAGTGCTGATAACATGAGAGATAGCATTTAAAAAAGGACTGAGAAGAACGCTCTTCTTTGATTTAACATGTGTCTAAGTTTATTGGTATAAAACACGGTTGACCAACGCAATCCCTTTGCGTAGCTTATAGTGGTTGGAGGTGAATATGACCTGTCATCCTACTTTTATGAACAGTAGCTAACTGCTCACGCCACATACCGACATCTCTGTCGGCAATATGAGCTTTGTCCATCGCATCATCTAGTAGCTGTAAATTGCCGCAAATAAGTGACTCATGGGAAAACCTCGACTAATGCCTTTGTTGATGGTTTTAAATGTACCACCCCATAAGGTCACGATAAGAATAATAAGCTGCTGTCGACTTATTTGCTCCAACTAATTGAGCTGAATTACTAGCTGTTGAGCCTGCTACAATTAACTCAATTAATCTTGTTTGCTTATGCCAACTTAATTGACCTTTTCTCATTAAACCATCCTAAGATAAACTCGTTATCTAGGACAACTCCTAATTTCACTTTGACAGTGATTTTTTCATATTAAGCGAATTATGGCGATATTCCTTCGGGGTCATATTGTAATAAGACTTAAATGCTCTTGAAAAATAGGAGGTATCAGTAAAACCTACCGAAAAACTAATGGTTGCGATTGTTTCATTCGTTGTAACTAATTGATTTTTTGCATATTGCATGCGTGAGCCCAACAATAATTGTTGTGGCGTCATTCCGGTAATAGCTTTTAACTTTCTATTAATAGAACGTTCGCTCATGTGGACTAAGTTAGCTAATTCTGAGGTGTGAATTTTCTGCTTTGAAATATTTTCAGTGATATATTTTTTAATCGTATCAATAAATAGTGACTCACTATCTTGCTCTAAAAGAATAGTTTCCGTATTCACTTGAAGTTGAGCAGAATAAAATTTCCTTAAATTACGCTGTTTAGTAATTAAATTTTCAGCTCTAAGACTCAATTCCTTATAGTTAAATGGTTTTATAATAAAGTCATCAGCACCACTTTGAAGTCCGCTTAATAATGATTCTTCTCCAGACTTAGCAGTGAGAATAATGATTGGAATATGGCTGGTAGAAACTTCTTCTTTTAGTTCTTGGCACATCTGCAAGCCATCTATTACAGGCATCATGATATCCGTAATGATCACATCAGGTGTCAGCTGTTTCGCCAAACTCAACCCCTGTTCACCGTTTGATGCTTCAATCACTTTATAGTCCTTGCCTATTTGTGAGTTAATCAATGTTCGAATTTCAGTGTTATCGTCAACCAATAATAATAAGGGCTTTGAGTTAGAGCTTTCATCATAGGTGATGCTTTCTTCAGTGTGATTCTCTTTATCACGCTTAGGTGTCTCAAGAACTTTATGAGGATGTGTCAATATTTCAGTGCCTATTCTTTCAAGAGACGATAAATCCATTGATACTTTTTTAAAATCAATAGCAAAACATGTTCCTTGAGAGTTGCTATGTTGAAGCTTTATTTTTCCATCGTGTAATTCTAAAATTTGTTTGACCAATGATAGGCCAACACCAGATCCTTTTTGCCAATTTTGAGAGTGATGTTCGTGATAGACAAAAGGTTCAAATAGCGTTGATTGTATTTCTTCATTGATGCCGAAACCATTGTCTCGGATCTTTAATTGCCAATAGTCTTCATTAAAATCAGCTACCTCAATATTTAAATAGCCGCCATCGGGCATGCTCTTTACGGCATTTGATATTAAATTGATGATTACTTTATCAAAGCTAGGCGCATCAAATAAAATAGATACGTTTTTTTGGTTAAATTGAACCTCAAGATCAATACCTTGCTGCTGAAATATTGATTCAAACTGAGCCAAGATTAAATGCAAATGTTGCTTCAGATTTATCTGAATTGGTTTAATGGGGAGCTTTTCACCGTCTAATTGAGAAAAGTCTAATAATTGATTAACAAATTGCAAAAGACGTTGATTATTCTCATAAATTAAATTCAAAGGTTTAGTTAGAGGCTCTATCGGCACCTCATACTGTCCATTTAATATAGACTCCACATACCCGCAACTTAAAGTCAAAGGCGTTCTGAATTCATGAGAAATTCCTGCGAAAAAGTTAGACCGGTTTTGATTAATATTCTTCAATTTGATATTTTTACTTAACACTTCTTGTCGTAACATAACTTGTTCAGTCACTTCCTGAAGCATCAAAATATAGCCCGTTGAAACATGCGTTTTATTTTTTATTTTATCTAGTTCAATGTGAAAAAAACGCTCTCCTTCTTCTAGGTTATCGCCACGTAATAATTCACCATTCGTTGCTAGCGCTATATTTTCCTTCTGAAGAGTTGATGAATCCCATTTAACTATTTTGACTAAATCTACTGCTAATTGATTAAGCGGAATAACACCTTTGGTTGTCTTATTAGATAAGTTTAAAAGTTGTTTAAAAAATGTATTGATGTAAATAAGTTCTTGATGGGAATTAAATACCATGATCCCTGAATTGATATTTTTAATAATTTGATTTTTTGCAATCGGGAAAATATCAAGAATTCGATAGTAATAGGTTCCCCAAAGAAGCAAAGAAATCATAGTGATCCCTCCCAGCCGAACAGAAATAAACCCTAAGGCATAAGATAAAACCGCGATAAATGGAAGAAAGAGACAACCACAAAGCATCAGTGCATTTAGCCGTGTCATTTTTTTAGATCGATATATAGACCAACAATAAAAAATCACTAAACATGGCATCACACTCACTATATAGAAAAATCGTACCGGGCCATACGCACCAAATCGATGATAAGGCAGTATCAATTCACTCGCGTTGGATACAGGTGATAAAAAATGGCTTAAAACAAATTCATAACTCACGACAGAAAATACAATCACCGGGTCGATCAATACGAACAAAAACCAACCAAACTTCATATGTTTATCAAAATAGAATTCATACCACATCCACAAAGAGCACGGGATCGATAGTGAAATAATTAAAGCAGTACAATCACTCACAAACTGGCTAACATTCAATGAGCTGAATAGCACCTCCATAATCACAAGGATGCAGTGTAAGCTTAATATGAAACTAAAAAAGGCAATAGGCCTTGCCAAAGGTAAATAACTTTTAGACACGGCTCGAAGTAAAAAATACAACGAACACACTGTTCCAAGAATATAAATAAAAACAATTGGAAAAGTCATACTATGCAAATGGAATTAAACAGCTTTGTGTTCATTGAAGCTTCAAACAGAATATTTTATATCAATAGTTTTCAACCGAGAATGGCCAAATAGTGTTAGAAATTGTCTACCTTATCCTACCACTAAATAGGTACTTCCTATGAAAATGACCTTATAAAACATTCTTATCCATTCTTAAAAAAACTCTTTCCAAAATTAATCAATGCACCTTCACAAATAAAAAATATCAGTTGGGTGTGCTTGAAACCTTGTGACTCGTCCAGTATGTCCAAATAGTGCTATAAATTGGCGAACCCGTCCTACCTTAAAGTATTCATTTCTAACGATAATAATTTTATTGAATAAATATATACATCATCTAATTAATCAAAATACTTTTACAAAAATATTATGAACACATTCAAAATATTATTTATCGCTTTATTTACAATTACACTAGTCGCTTGTAGTGATAGCGACAGCTCAACCGAAGACAGTTCGACAGAAGCAACAGTCACCACTGAAAGTGGAGTTACTGTGTCGTTTGATACAAATGAAACTACGGTTGATGAGATTTTCGAGTTCTTTTATGATCTTGGTGGGGATGAGTTCACGGGCACCATACGCTGGGGAGATAATACAGAAACTCGAGTGAGAGGTTCAGGGAACGCGAGACATATTTATAGAGGCGATGGCGAGGTAACGATCTCGATCCAAATTGATGGTGGAGAATCAGAAAGAGTGGGAAGAGTGCAAGTGATAGCAGTTGCGCTAGATTCAGGTGTTGACTCTGTTGCTTCGTCGAATTCGACCTTTCCACAGACGGGTCAACAAAGATGTGACGTATCCGGGACGTTGACGCTAGATTCATCGAGTGGGATAAGGTACCGTATTGTTAGGACCGTCACAACCACAGGTTTTTTCGACATTGAGTTTGTAGAAGACGGAGTTACCGTTCTCCAAGCGGAAGATAATTCGTGTCCAAGAGGGGTCAGTTTTGTAGACTCGCGAGTTCCAGATACGACAGGACTTACGTTATCGCATTCAGCGACGGATCTAGTGATTATGTACAACGCTAATTAAACTCACCTTAATTCATTAGTAGTTAAGTTCGGTAGGTATCATAGTCGGTTGTTGGATAAGCACTTTGTGTTCGGCTAAACCAGAACAGACCCAATGCCACCAACGGGGATGATAAGCCCCAAGGTTGTCTAGCTTGATTAAAACCAAAATGGACACTCTAAAACTGTCTAGTTTAAGTCTATAATTTAAGTTTCTTTATAGGGTTTTAAAATCATAGTTAACACCTTGAAGAAAGAGGTTAATGACCATTGTGAGTTGCGAGCTCAATTGATCAACACAAAAAAAATGGCTATAGATAGAATAATTAAAATGGAGCTAATCAGCAAACTTCCCAGACTGTAAAAATGTTTTTATCTGCTCAATGACATCTTTATTAAGCATCATCATTGTATGAGTTGTTGCCATAATTTTATGGTCATCCATGCCATCAAGTTTGGTGTTTTCAACAGAAACCTTGCCATCATTCTGGCCGCTTATCAAAGTAGACAAGAATAGATTAATACTGTTTTTTCCTGCAATGACACCTAGCTCCCCTGAGTTTTCAGGCCATGCTCCCAAGGAATTTGGCAGGCTCTGTACTGTTGCTCCCAGTTGCATGCCCGCTGGGCCATTAAACAATTTAAAGAAAGCGTATTTTCCTAGCTTATCCACGATTTCACTACCTTGATTTGGCGGGCCTAACATAACGACCTTGCCCATAGACTCAATCGATGCCTTGTTTAAATACTGCCTGAGTAAAATTCCTCCCATTGAGTGAGTCACAAAGTGAATTGTTTGCACGTCCTCGGGACACTTTGATAGCGCCTTAGGAATTTCTTGCTCAGCTAATTCTTGAATATTCTTTTTGCGAGATGGGTAGTGATGGTTAACAACATGATAACCATCACTAGTTAAGGCGCGAGCTACTATAGACATTGACATGTCAGTTCTCGCCAAGCCGTGTAATAAAATAACGCATTCTAAAGGCATACTTCTACTCTAAATCCTTTTATAGTTTATAAGCAATGCTAACGTCTATACTGGTTAGCTATCGTGACATTCAATCAATTCAAATATTTTCTCGCATACCAACAAGAAGCATGTTTCTCATAACCTTGCTCATCAGCCCAAGCTACTCCCGCTTTGACTAATTGTCCTGCTAAACCTTGGCCTCGATGCGCATTTGGAACAAAAGTGCTATAAAAATCAACACTTTCATCGCTCATTACACGATATTTCAATTCGGCATCAGCGCCGCTATCAAACGCTATAAAGAACCGTTTTGTGTGTTCATTATGTTGTATATTCATTTTCAAACCCTCTCTTAATTAGTAAAAGGGCGTGCTGGTATTTAGTACAGTTGACTAATAGCTATTTGAATATGACTGAAACCAACTAATAACACTTAGCACCTATTCTAAAATCACCAGCAGACCTACGAATAATTTAAAGTAGCACATTTTTTTATTCGCGATAGCCAAATAACTTATTGTCAATGATCAGATTTTTAATATCTTTGGGAACATCTTTTTTCCAAGATTTATCCTTGGCTTTAATTTTTGCAAATACTGCTTGCGACGAAATATGTAAATTACCTTCATCATATTGGCTCACCGCAGACATTTTGCCATTGCTGATCAGATGCCGGAGCAAGTATTTTTGTTCTGGAGAAACGCGGACATTTTCAAGGGTTATCAACTTACCATCTACAATTGAAGGGTAGATATAAATATAAGTATTGTCCGAGAACAACTTGCCCATTGCTTCTAAAATTCCGCCTTCGAGTCGATCGTAGTATTTTTCATCAAACAAGGCATCAAAATCCAACACACTCAGCACAATCGACAAATCATCTTTGTTGTAACGGCGTAAGAAAGATCTTAATCGAAAGAAACGAAAATAATCTGATACCAGTACGGTGTAACCCAAAGCATTCATAAGGTCGACTCGCGCTAAAAACTCTTCATCACTGGTCATCCCGCCATTTTGAGCTTCATGCAATGTCAATTCCGTCACAATATGTACGTTATCTGGATCGACACTCTCTTCTTGTATGAATTGATTTTTAGCACCCTCGATCATATCAACCGTCACTTTTGTTGGCGGCCTGAAAGAACCACGAATCACCAAGGTATTATCCTTGCGTAAAATGCTGCCCGGCACCAATGAAATTCCCTCAGGTGAAAACATCACTGCTCGACAACACCAACTACGAATCAAATGAAGATTGATCAAACGATTATCAATATGCTCAAAACAAGGCCCAGAGAAATTGATCGTATCAATTTCCAATCGATCGGTATTTAAGCCGTCTTGTAAGCAATCGATTAATTTTTTTGGGTTAGTGAAGTGATTATAAGCACCATGAACCAAGTTCACTCCTAGTACGCCTAACGCCTCACATTGTTCAATATTGGTGTCATCTAGCATCCGAACGTGTAGGACGATCTTGCTCGGTGGTGAGTTTGGAAAAAGCTGAACTAAAATGCCGATCCATCCATGGCATTCATTTTTCTGCATATAGCTTCTTGCTGTCACTGTCGCAGCATAGGTGAAAAATTGATTTTCTTTTGATCGCTCTTCGGATAAACGAGAATGTAACAAGTCATACTCAGTATGCAGCATTTGTTCAACACGTTCACTGCTGACATAACGAGACGCTTTACCATAAATTGCATCACTGACTTGCATGTCATATGCGGACATTGTTTTGGCGATTGTCCCTGCAGCTCCCCCAGCAGAGAAAAATTGTCTCGCAACTTCTTGTCCCGCGCCAATTTCAACAAAGGCACCATATTTATTACTATCTAGATTGATACTTAGCGCTTTCTCTTGTATCAACTGCGAATCATCTTGTTTTTGTTCAGGCATAGAGTTTCATTGAGTCAGATTACATTGGAATGTATATGATTATAAAACAATTAATATTCAGGTGTGGGCCTCTCATTACTCATCTGAGCTTTTTCTTATTTAGACTGTCTCTTATTTAGACTTTTTATAATCAGAGACAGAAATTTCATAACGATTCAATTTTTGATTGAAAGTCCGACGTTCAAGCTTCAAGTCATCCAAAACTTTAGATACTTTACCGTCATACTCCTGCAGTTTTGAACGCAGTAAGTTTTCTTCAAATGCACTCACTTGATCTTTTAATGACGATAGAATATTCACTTCTTCTACCGGTTGAATTGCATCAATTGAGACAATATCAACACATTGATCAATCACATAACGCGTTGCTACATTGATAAGTTCACGCACATTCCCTGGCCAGTTATATGACAGTAATGCCGTTTTTGTCACGATTGATGATGGCTTATATTCAATTCCAAAGTTCTCGCATTGTTGACTAACAAAATATTCAAACAAACTAACAATATCTTCCGATCGTTGGCACAAAGGCGGAATCTTAAGCATCGCAACTTGTAAACGAAAGTATAAATCTTGGCGAAAATTTTCGTTATCTCGTAGTTCTTCTTTACTGGCTGAAACAACACGAAAATCAATATCGATTTCTTGGTTCGAACCTAATGGAGTAATTTTTTGATCAGACAAGGCGCGCAATAATTTTGCCTGCAAAGAGGTTGGTAAACTTTCGACCTCATCCAAAAACAATGTCCCGCCACTAGCGTGTTCTAACTTACCCTGACGCGCTTGATGTGCATCTGTAAAAGCACCTTTAGCATG